>NZ_JBFTRT010000049.1:0-13606 GCF_056399685.1 Pedobacter sp. 01N416 | reverse complement strand
AACTCAGGCTGACGGTCGGCTCTTAAATCTTCATCTCTAAAACATTTTACAATCTGGAAATAGCGGTCGAAACCCGAAACCATCAACAATTGTTTGAAGGTTTGCGGCGATTGAGGCAAAGCATAAAACTCGCCTTCGTTCATGCGGCTAGGCACCACGAAATCTCTCGCACCTTCTGGTGTAGATTTAATTAAAACAGGTGTTTCCACCTCGATAAAATCTAAAGCATCTAAATAACGGCGAACCGACTGTGCCATTTTATGGCGCAAAACCAGGTTATTGCGAACCGGGTTACGGCGTAAATCCAAATAACGGTATTTCATGCGCAACTCATCACCACCATCAGTTTCGTCATCAATCATAAACGGAGGTAATTTTGCTGCATTTAAAATTTCCAAAGCAGAAATTTTAATCTCCACATCACCGGTTACCATTTTTGGGTTTTTGTTGCTTCTTTCTACAACGGTACCAATTGCTTTAATTACAAATTCGCGGCCTAATGAACGTGCTGCTTCACAAAGTTCACGATTATCATCCATGTTAAAAACCAACTGAGTAATGCCATAACGATCGCGGATGTCTATAAAAGTCATACCGCCTAAATCTCTTGATTTTTGTACCCAACCACATAGCGTAACACTTTCGCCTAAGTTATTTAGGTTTAATGCACCACAAGTTACTGTTCTTAACATATATTGTAATCTAAATTGAGCGGCAAAAATACCGATTTTGTTTTAAAGTTTAGAGTAGAAGATTTAAGGAAATTTTACGATAACCGATTTGCTGTTTTTTTGACCGCAAAGGCACTAAAAACACAAATAGAATGATGCGCTAAAATTAACTGAATTTATGCTTTTGATTTTAATCTGCTTAAAGTTTCTTGTGAGATATTTAAATAAGAGGCAACCATTTTATTCGGCATGCGCATTACCACACCTGGATTTTGCGCAAGCAGCTGGCGGTAACGCTCGGTGGCATCGAGCGTAATAAACGACATTAAGCGGTTGGTATTGGTTACATAGGCATATTCCAAATAATGGCGGTAAAGTTTCTCCCACTGAGGGATGATTTTAAGCAGATGATAGAAGTCCTTTTGCGAAATGTAATACAGGTCGGTATCTTCTATGGCCTGCACAAACTCCTTTGAAATTTCGTTGGTAATAAAACTGACCAAAGCCGTGGCAAACTGCTTTTCGAAAGCAAAATGCCTGGTAGCTTCAGTACCACCTTCTGTTAGAAAAAAAATCCTCAAGCAGCCTTTGTCAACAAAATAAATGCGTTGACTCGTTTCGCTAGGGCTGATCATGATTTCGTTTTTCTTTACCTGCATCGCCTTGAAAAAAGACAATACCTGTTCCAGATCCTCATCGCTGATGGTAATTTTTTCTCTGATATAACTGGAAAGCTGTTCGTGCATTTAATTTAGTCTTAACCAAATGTAACAATGTTTAGGCTTTAGAAGTGATCTTTTCGGCCAGTTTCCGTGCATTGGGAATAATGATAAAGGCCGCAAAATAGGCTAGAGGTAACATAATACTCCATGCTTTTAAGAATTTGATAAACCAATCTTCGCCAAAACCGTAGTTGCGCATTAAACCTACAAACGCCATAATTAATGTCATAGGGATAACCACGAAAAGCGTGTTGATGTATTTGAAATGTTCTTTTTTCATTTTTAATCTGTTTTAATTTATAATGTTGCAAAGGTGCAGCCATTAAAAATCTTAAACTTTGATGTAGGTCAAAAAAGGAAGAGACTAATATTTAGAGGTCGTAATGTTTATTTTGGTTAACAATATATTTTATCGTAGTGATAGGCTTTTAGGATTCGTCATTGCGAGAAGGCTTTTTCAGCCGACGAAGCAATCCTAATGCACACGCTGTTAGCGATCGTTGTAAGATTGCTTCGTGCCTCGCAATGACGACCCTCTTTAATATCTGCCATTGGTAGCCAGTCGAAGACATTTTAATAAGTAATTAAGCAATCAACTACCTGTTTCAATCAAAAGGCGTGCTGTCTTTCTAATCTCATGTTATTTGAAATTGATGCTTATCATCTAAGCAGCTTTCGGCGTAATCAATAATCTCTTTTTCTGCCAAATTCTTTAATTCATTATTTATGGGTTTATAATTTAAGCTGGGCGGGATATCGATCACGAAATAACCATCACTAAATTTTTCAATTTCGGCCCCCAAAGCTTTAAGCATTGTAATGATTTCATTAGTAGAACTTGCTTTGTTCATTAACACCACCTGAATAGTAGAATGGCCCGAATAAGCAATTGTTTCGCGATAGGTTAACATACCTTCATCTTCATCATATTCTGCAAATACTAGGTCGTTATAGGCAAAGGGTGCATAAAAAGGAATGTTTTCAATCTTATAATGACCTTTTTCCTGATCTACAGTTTCGCACCACATGGTTTCTATTGTCCATTCCTCCAAGGCATCGCTATGAAAAGCAAAGAGGACTTTTACCAGTTTATCTTCAGTCATTAATATTTCTCTTCCAGCACGATTTCAATAGCGATTACTTTCCATTCACCTTTAATATTTTTCCAATGGTAAATTTCTTCTGTCTGGATAGTTTGTTTTTTAGAAAAAATAAGCAGATTCGGCTTTAAAATGACTGATTTTCGGGCAATTTTTTCGGTAAAAACTTCGTTTTCAAAAGAAGATTTAATGCGGTAATAACTGGTATGTATTTCTTTAATATGGCCAAAATACTTTTTTAAATCGATTGTATAATCGCGTTTATTAAGCGCTATACCTTCTGCAGGGGTATAAGTTAAGCTGTCATCAAACATGGCAGTGTAGGCCGTTACATACTTACTTTCTAAGGCCTGATCTGCTTTTTTGTGTATCTCGTTTATTGCTGAAATGATTAAATCGGTTTCCATGGCATGAAGTTAATTGTTTGTTTCAGGGTTTTCAAATTTATGATGGTCATGAAGCTAATTTTCCACAAATATCAAAACATGAAACTGCTTGTTTTGTATTGAGTATAAATTATTTTTAGGTTTTGAAAATGAAAGGGCTTATTTCATAGGTACTGTAGCCCCCGCCATACGCTAATTCCGATGAAGAATCGGAACCGCTGCTGTCGGGTTTGGTTGCGTTTTGCTTCAGGGCACGAACCTTAGTCAAATAAACCCGATTGTCGGGAAGAGCTTCCGATTCTTCATCGGAACTCGTACCAGAAAGCGGGACTGAAATTGCCAAGGGCGCAGAACCAATCATTTCCTAATGTTTATAAGAGGCTTTTATGTTTTGGAAATGAAAGGTTAGTGTTTCATAGGTACTGTAGCCCCGCCATTCGCTAATTCCGATGAAGGATCGGAACCGCTGCTGTCGGGTTTAGTTAACCGCGGTTTGTTTTCCTAGCTACAGGCCTAAGTGAAATAAACCTGATTATCGGGAAGAGCTTCCGATCCTTCATCGGAACTCGTATCAGAAAGCAGGACTAAAAAAGCCAAAAGCTTAGAACTGCTCATTTCCTATTCAATATAAAAACACTTTTTACGGGAATGAAAAAATCATTTTGTGCTTCGCTCCTGAGGATAACAGTGCATTTAATTCTATCTTAATACTGTATTAACTTATTTCTAAACTTTTTTTCTACCTTGATGCAACGTTTTAAAATCCCTTATGTCTTATAATCAGAATATTCGAAATTTTGGAAGCCGTATACATCGATAAGAACCTAGAGCTAGTAAAAAAATGCATGCAGGGCAGCCGCGCAGCACAGTTTGAATTGTACAAGCTGTATGCAAAGGCCATGTATAATGTGGCGCTGCGCATTTTAAATTACGAAGAAGAGGCAGAAGATGTTTTACAGGAAGCATTTTTGGATGCCTTTACCAGAATTGTAGATTTTAGGCAGGAAACCACTTTCGGACTTTGGTTAAAGCAGATCGTGATCAACAAATCCATCAATTATTTACGTAAACGTAAGATGGAGTTTGTAAGTACCGATGAGCTATCGGAAGTGCCTGATGAGGATAGTTTTGATGACAGTGAAGTACGGTTGCAAGCTGATGAAATTAGGACAGCCATTACCGAATTGCCAGATGGCTATAGAGTAGTATTGAGCTTATACCTTTTAGAGGGTTACGACCATGAGGAAATTGCACACATTTTAAAAATAAGTGAAAATACAAGCCGTACACAGTACATGAGGGCGAAAAAGAAGTTAAAAAGTATTTTAGAACAGAAAGGGATGAGAGATGAATAATAGATTAGAAACCTTCGTAAAGGAGAACCGTAAAGCTTTCGATGTAATGGAGCCATCGGCAGGACTTTGGGCAAAGATTGAACAGGAATTAGACAACAAGAAGAAAAAAAAGCCGGTAAAGCTGTATTTATGGATGAGTGCAGCAGCAGCTATCGTGGTGGTTTTCGGTTTAGCCTGGTTATACGTAGGAAAATTACAAAACAAAGATTTAGAAATAGCCGACGTTAGTGCTTCATATGCAAAAAAAGAAGTCCACTTCGCAGGTTTAATTACCGAAAAAAGAGATAGTTTGGCCATTTTCGCTTCTGCGAATCCAGAGTTGTATAAAAAATTTACTGCCGATCTGAAAAAGCTTGATGAAGATTACGAAAGATTAAAAGCAGAACTGCCAACCTCGCCCAACCAAACTTTTGTGGTAAAGGCCATGGTTAAAAACCGCGAAATACAACTGCAGTTATTAAAACAACAATTATTAATTATTAACCAGGTTGATGATTACAAAAGGGTTAACCAGATTTAATTTAAGAGAAATTAACGCCTAAAGTAGAAAGCGTAATAAATAGTAGTCAATCGGTCTTGATACCTGATTCAACATAATGATACAAATTAGGGAACGCTCACCACATTAAATTGCTTATTGCCGGCCGGCAGGTTTTGAGCCATTAAATGTTTAACAATTAACAACATGAAAACAATAAAAATATTTTTAGCCTTTATGGCTTTAATCGCCGTAAAAACCAATGCGCAAGAAGTTGCGGTAAATAGTCCATCAGAGCAGGTAATTGTCGAAAGTGCAGCGAAATCTTCAACACTGGCGATGGTTAACACGTCAAAGTATAAACAAGCAGGCAGTGATGCCGAACGTTCTAAATCTTTTAGCAAGAGTTTTAATGTAGATAATAACGATAAGGTTAATTTAAACAACCAATATGGATCTATCGTAATTAAAACCTGGGACAAAAAAGAAGTGCGTGTTGATGTAGATATTAAAGCTTATAGCAACTCAGACAGCGATGTACAGAAGCTGATAGATGGTGTGAGTATTGATGCCGCTAAAAACGGTGATGTAGTTACTTTCAGAACGAACATGGGTGACAGAAACGGACGTTATGGTCGTGGGATGAAGAATGGTGTRACCACCTGGCGGAGGGAAGTGAAAGTAAATTACGTGGTGTATATGCCGGCAGTAAACCCATTAACGGTTTCACAAGAATATGGCAATGTTGAATTGGGTAATTTTTCAGGTCCAACTTCTTTAAAGGTAGAATATGGCAATCTGGTTGCTGGCAATTTAAGCAACGTAAATAACTACATCAATGTTCAATATGGTAAATGCGATATCCAGGATCTGAATGCTGCGGTGGTAAAACATGAATACAATGGTCCTGTAACCATTGGCGCTGTGGGCACTTTACAACTTGATGCCGAGTATGTTGCTGTAAACATCAATACCATCAGGAAATCGGCCGATATTAAAGTACAATACGGTAAGGGTTTAACCGTTGGCACTATTGGTGGGAACCTGCTTTTAAATGCAGAATATGCCAAAGTAAACATCAACACAGTTAAAGGCAATACAGTTGCTAAACAGGCCTATGGCGATCTAAATATTGCATCAGCAGGTAAAATTGCGGTTACAGCAGAATATTCGAACGTTACTTTAGGCTCACTTAATGGTGATGCAAACATCAATATGGATTACAACCGCCTTAGCGTAAACGAAATTACTCCAGCTTGTAAAAACTTCAGCTTTGGTGGTGAATATGTAAGCGTTGGATTGGGCTTTGCCGACCGTTATAATGCCAATTTTAATGTTTCTACTTCGTATGCCGGCTTTAAATATGGCTCAAACGTAACATCAAGTTTGGTAAGTAAAGATGATGAAACCAAAAAATATACTGGTAAAATTGGTAGTGGAGGTGCTGCAAACGTATCCATTAAAACCGAATATGGTTCAGTTACCTTTAAATAAGATTTTTCAAAACCAAACAAACTATAAAGTCCTGCCAAATTGGTAGGACTTTTTTTATATTTAGCGCTGATGAAAATTTACTTTATTCTCTTGTTTTCTGTTTTTTCTTTCGCAGCACTGGCTCAAAATGTTCCTGTTAAATGGGCCACGCAGGAAACTTTCTTCGAAGATTTAATAGGTAAAGATTTACCCGCTTTTAATGGTTTAAGCATCAATAAAAAGCCGTTCTCCAATACCGGTTTAAAAAACCAGGTAGTGGTGATTAACTTTTGGTTCGAAAAATGCCCGCCTTGTATAGCCGAAATGCCTGAATTAAATAATTTAGTGGCTAAATATGGCAAAAAAGCTGTAAGGTTTATCGGGATTACCCATGATAGCCCTGCCAGTGCCAGGTGGTTTCAGAAACGGAACGGTTACAAATACGAAATTGTATCATTAAGCAAAGATGAGATCCGGAAACTGAATATTAATCACGGCTTTCCGTCAAATGTTTTGGTAGGAAAAGATGGAAAGATTATTTATGCTACTGCTAATATTTCCTTTTCTAACCCACAGTTTAAAGCTAAATCGGTACTTTTTGAAGAGAAGTTAAAAAGTATATTAACAGGTAATTAGTAATTTTCGAAAACAGGGACGAAACGATAAAAGCTTAAAGGATATATTCGTCATTAATCGGTTTAACAGGCTCTGGGATCTCGTCTTCTTCGAGCATCTGCAAAAGATTGATCTCTATTGTTCTCGTAATCTGGTTAAGGGGAACACCTGCCGAATTGTTCTCGAAAGGATTAACCAGGCTCATTCCATTAATCTGCGTAGATACAAATACGAAACCAATTAACCAGCCCAAAAATATGGCTGCCGGCCCTGCATCCTGACTGATTACCAGGGTAAATGTTACCACAAATAACCAGATAAACACTTTAGTTAAATAGGTATAAGTGGTAGGGAATATGGTGTTTTTAATGCGTTCGCTCATGCCCATTGAATCAGAGAACCGGGTTAACATCTCGTTAATTTCGATAAAACGAAAACCATCAATGGCATTGGCTTTTGATAATTTCTGTAAATCTCTCGATTGTATATTTAAAATCGCATTATGCGCATTGTTATGTTTTTTTATTTCTTTTAAATCTGCTTCAGATAAATATTTGGTGTAAATTTCGTCTACCGTTCCCCTCAAACTTGCCTTTAAAGCATATAAAAACGCAATGTGCCTGCAAATCATCCGTTTTACGCTTTCCTCATCCTCATCAACATAATTGATCAATGCCCTTGCAAAAGAGCGGGAATCGTTTACCAAAGCACCCCATATTTTTCGTGCTTCCCACCACCTATCGTAAGCCTGGTTATTGTTAAAACCGATAAAAAAGGCGATAGCTGTACCTAAAACCGTTGGAATAATGGATGGAATGGAAAAATGATGCGCAATTAAATACTCGCGTACAAAGTAAGCCGCAGTGCAAGAGGCAATCATGATCAGATCAACGTGCCACGTATTTCTTAAAATTCTACTTAACCTGATGTTTTGTATTAAAAGCATATAATCTGAATGGGAAATAAATTCGTTACGGATGAAAATACAAAACTAAAGCCAAAATGTTTGGTAATGTAACAAATTAAATGACAGACAGTACAGGTTGCCGATTGTCATGCAAATGTTTATCTTGGGAAACCAAATATTCTTATTTCTTATGAGCGACACTTTACCCAAGAACAATATTTTTAAAGTAATCGGTGCATCATCGTTAGGCACGCTGATTGAATGGTATGATTTTTACATTTTTGGTAGCCTTGCAGTTATCATTGGTCACCAATTGTTTCCGGAAGATGCAGGTGCATCTGCCCTGATCAACACTTTGGCAATTTTCGCGGCAGGTTTTATCGTTCGTCCCTTTGGCGCATTGGTTTTTGGCAGACTTGGCGATTTAATCGGCAGAAAATATACTTTTTTGCTCACGTTGGTGCTGATGGGTGGATCGACATTTTTTATCGGCTTAATCCCATCGTACAAAAGCATTGGTTATGCCGCACCAATTTTGGTTTTAATACTAAGGCTGATTCAAGGATTAGCCCTTGGTGGAGAGTATGGTGGAGCTGCAACTTACGTAGCAGAGCACGCACCCAAAGATAAACGGGGCTTTTTTACCAGCTGGATTCAAACTACAGCAACCTTAGGACTGTTCCTTTCATTAGGGATTATCGTAATCACAAAAAACATCTTAGGCGCTGAAACTTTTGGCGATTGGGGCTGGAGAATTCCTTTCCTGCTATCCATTGTGCTCGTTGTAGTGTCGATTTATATTCGCATGAAAATGCACGAATCGCCAATGTTTTCTAAGTTGAAAGCTGAAGGAAATATTTCAAAAAACCCTTTAAAAGAAAGTTTTAACAACAAAGCGAATTTTAAAATGGTACTTCTGGCTTTGTTTGGTGCTACCATGGGGCAAGGGGTAATCTGGTATACAGGTCAATTTTATGCACAATCATTTTTAGAGAATACCTGTAAATTAGATTTTAACGACTCGAGGTATATTTTACTTTGGGGAATCGCTTTTGCCACGCCATTTTTTGTGGTTTTTGGTGCCTGGAGTGATAAGGTTGGCCGGAAATGGATTATGCTAAGCGGTATGCTTTTGGGTATTCTTTTCTATCGCCCAATCTATCAAACGTTTTTGGATGATACCGATTATACAAAAGTTGAACAGACTGATATTTTATCTGCCAGCCCAGCTCCTGTAATATCTGTCTTAATTGCGAACTCAACTGATAGCTTGCGAACGGTTTCTACTAAAATGATGCTTAAAAACGGTGCATCCTTTAATAAGGTGCAAACCGATACGGTTTCTGCAACCAAAGGGATTCTCTTAGGTAAAGAAGTAATAAAAGATAAAGTTTTGCCTACGCCAATATTCTGGAAATTTGTCGGTTTAATCTTCTTCCAGATTTTGCTGGTAACGATGGTTTACGGGCCAATTGCGGCATTCCTTGTCGAACTATTTCCTACTAAAATCAGGTACACCTCTATGTCGCTGCCTTATCATATCGGTAACGGCGTTTTTGGTGGGCTTGTACCATTTATTGCAACACTAATTGCAAGCTTTTCTGGTTCTACGCCATTATCAGGCCTATGGTATCCGATAGGTATAGCGGCATTGAGCCTGGTTATTGGCACAATTTATTTATCGAATAAAAGAGACGAAAATATTAACGACTAGATACGAAGAAGATGAATACGTTAAAGAAATTTTTAGGCTTGGTTTGGATGGTTTTAGGGCCATTAACAATGACATTTTTGTTTATCCAGGCGATAGATAAAGTGGGCTTGACCCATTCAGATATCGAACGTACCAATACCATATTACAATGGGCAATTATCCTGTTTATTTTCCTTCCCATAAGTTTGGGATTGATGATATTTGGCTTTTATGCCTGGAAAGGAGAGTATGATCACTTGCCGGAAAGTTCGGAGGAGTTGTAATTTATAGGTTGTTAGGTAATATCTTTCCTTAATTCGTCTTGCGGTTGATGTTTTTTAATTCATTGTAAACCAACTGCGCAACTGCTTTGGCTCCTTCTGGTTGGAAGTGGGTATTATCTTTTTGCCCTTTTGGATAAGCCTCATATTTGGCTGAGTCTAAATTCATAAAGTAATGTTTGCTTACAAATTCACTGCCTTTTGTTGTGAAAAAACTCGCTGAAAGTGAGGTTAGATCTATAACGGGTGTATTTAATTCTTTGGCCACATCTTTCACCGCTTGTGGGTATTCGCCATGTGCACTGCCCAGTTTACCATCTTTCCAGGGGTAATTGCGGGTAACCGGTGTGATCAGGATCGGTAAAGCACCTTTAGCCCTTGTTTCTTTTACGTACATCCTTAAAAAATCTTTATAGCCCGGAATATCGACATAACGTTCAGGTTTATCTTTTGCCGCATCGTTGTGCCCAAACTGGATCAACACCAGGTCGTTTTTTTGCAAGGTTGATAAAACTTCTTTCCACCTTCCCTCTTCAAAAAAAGTTCTGGTACTTCTTCCCCCTTTTGCTTTATCAATAACCAAAGCGCTGTCGCTTTTAATCAGCCTGTTTAATTTTTTTAAACAGTCTTTTTTTAAGAATTGCTGAAAAACCTGCCCCCAGCCTGTAATGGGATACTTTTTCTGCAGATAACCTTCATCTAAAGTATAATCTGCTACGGTAGAATCGCCGATTAAATACACCTTAACAGGTTTAGGTTTTACAATGAAAGACATCAGTAAAACGGTGCCAAGGGCTGCGATAAGGTATTTATGTTTTTTCATCTTTTTATTTTAATGTTTGTACACGGAACCAATCATATTCGGCAATTCCTGAATCATTGGTTTGGGTATCTCTGGCGGCAAATATTCCCATTTTTGCGCCGATCCATTGGCCTGCCGTGGCCTGGAACTCATCTCCTACATCCGTAAAACGAGTCCCATCTTCACTGTAACTAAACTGGCATTTTGCACCATTAGTAACTTTAATCCTGAAATATACCGAGCCCGATTTTAGTTTGGTAATTTCCTTTTCATTTTCGGTTTTTCCCTTGTCGGCACTTTGGCAAACACCGTACATAAGGTACAATCCGTCTTTTTTGCTTTTAATGCTAATCTGCGCATAACTTCTCCCCATTACTACCAAACCTGTTTTTTCGTTTTCCAATTTTGGGTTAGGTTTAAATAAGAGTTTTGTTGTTGCCATAAATTCATCAGCTGGAAATTTCTGCATCAATAGGTTCGGAACATCCCAAAGGTTTTTGGCATCATCAGGAATTTTCGAAGTGTATAACTTTAATAAACCCCTGCCTGCATCAGTAAATAACCAGGTTGGTTGCGGATTGGCCTGCCATTGCCATTGTAAGCCTAGTTTTGAAGTTTCAAAGTCATCACTTTCTTCAGGTGTTTCAATCGGATAAACCTTGCCCACATTTGGTTTTTTATAGGTGATAACCGGTTCGCCTTTACCGTCGCCATCTGCATCAAGCCCGATAACAGGCCAGTTATTGATCCATTTCATAGGCTGCAGGTGAACTACGCGACCATAAGCATCTTTATCCTGAAAATGAAGAAACCAATCTTCGCCTGTTTGAGTATTTACCCAAGCGCCTTGATGAGGACCATTTACCGAAGATTTCCCTTGATCCATGGCTACTTTTCTTTCATATGGGCCGTAGATGTTTTTACTTCTCAAAATTAATTGCCAGCCTGTAGAAACTCCCCCTGCTGGTGCGAACAAATAGTAATAGCCATTGCGTTTATAAACTTTTGGACCCTCAATGGTTGGGTCGAGTTCGTGGCCATCGTATACAATTCTGCCGGTTTCTGTAGCTGCTGATCCGTCGCTGCTTAATGGCATAATGGCCAACACGCTTTTTATGCCAGCACGGCTTCCTGCGTAGGCGTAAGCAAGGTAGGCCTTGCCGTCTTCATCCCAGAACGGACAGGGATCAATCAATCCTTTACCTGCGGCGACCAATTTTGGTGCAGACCAGGCCCCTGTTATGGTTTTAGCTTTAGTTAAATAAATCCCAAAGTCAGGGTCTGGATAGTAGATGAAAAATTCGCCATTGCGGTAGCGGATGGAGGGTGCCCAAACACCATTACCATGCTGTGTTTTTTCGAAATGCTCAAATGGAGGCTGGCGTTTTAAGGCATGGCCGATTATTTTCCAATTCACCAAATCTCTCGAATGCAGGATCGGCAAGCCCGGGATGGCATCAAAACTGGAGGCGATCATATAAAAATCATCTCCCACCCGGATAGCGTCAGGATCAGAATAATCAGCGTTGATAACCGGATTTTTATACGTCCCGTTACCTAGGTCAGAAACCCAAACTTTAGATATGTACCCACTTTTTGGAGCAGGTTGGGCAAAGGTATTTATGCTAAAACTTAAAACGAGGATTAAACTAAATAGATATTTCATTGTACAATGATGTTTTTAATATTTGGTCAGTTATTTATTTAGCGTTACGTCATTCCCGCACAGGCGGGAATCTTAATGCGGCTTGTGATTGGCATTAAGATTCCCAATCAGGTTGGGAATGACGATGCGTATATTTTATCAAATTAGCCTACTAACAAGGTTAAGTCTTTTTTTATTTTTAGGCAAGTTGTTATTGTGCAATCGTTCCCGACATCGTTTGCAGTGTTTAATCTCTAAAAAACTTCTTTCTGATGGATATTAATGTTTAAAATTGTTCATCATATATTTTAAAAACACGGCTGCGTTACAAAGTTTATACTTTTACGTGGCCGATTTTAATTTAAGCCTAACCAAATTGATATGAAAGCAATCATCTTATTTTTTCTGATAACCTTTTCATCAGCAGTTTATGCCCTGGGTGTTAAGCCCGATTTTGTGGTAGCTGCCGATGGAAGCGGAAACTTTAAAACGGTACAGGAAGCGATACACGCCGTGCCCGATTTCAGGAACAAAACAACCATAATTTTTATCAAAAAAGGTATTTACAAAGAAAAGCTAATCTTGGCGGCCTCTAAAAAGAATGTGAAATTTATTGGGGAGAGCCTAAACGAAACCATATTAACTTATGATGACTACGCCCAGAAGAAGAATGCTTTTGGTGAAGAAAAAGGCACTTCAGGTTCTTCCAGCTTTTATATTTATGGCGAAGGCTTTTCTGCAGAAAACATCACCTTCGAAAATTCATCAGGCCCGGTGGGGCAAGCCGTTGCTGTTTGGGCAGGAGGAGATAAATTAATTTTTACCAACTGCAGGTTTTTAGGCTTTCAGGATACACTTTATACCTACGGAGGCAACAACCGCCAATATTATAAAAACTGTTACATCGAAGGGACGGTCGATTTTATTTTCGGGGCTTCTACAGCCTGGTTCGAAAGCTGCACTATTTTCTGCAAAAAAGCGGGTTATATCACGGCGGCATCAACTGCTGATACTACAAAATTTGGTTATGTATTAAACAAATGCAAAATCAAAGGAGATGCACCAGCCAATAGTTTTTACTTGGGTAGGCCATGGAGGCCTTACGCAAAGGTTGCCTACCTCAACTGCGAACTGCCTGATTTTATCCGCCCTGAGGGTTGGAACAACTGGGGCAAGGAAAGCAATGAGAAAACGGCCTATTACGCTGAATATAAAAGCACTGGCAAAGGAGCCGATCCAAAAAGCAGGGTAAATTGGTCGCATCAATTAACCGAAGTGGAGTATAAGGCCTACATTTTGGAAAACGTTTTCCGTGGGTGGAATCCAGAGGCGAAATAAGTGAGTTAAATATTTGATATACAGGTATTAGTCGGCTGTTTGATGACGATTTTTTGCCTCGTTTTCCGGTAACGATTGCATAGATTTCTCTTCTATTTTAAGTGCAAACAACGTACACTTTAAGTGCAAACAACGTACAC
>NZ_JBFTRT010000048.1:0-13612 GCF_056399685.1 Pedobacter sp. 01N416 | reverse complement strand
GTGTAAAGGTTGGTGTAGGTTTGCACGATAGTTCTGCAGCACTGATTCCCTATCTGGCCAATTTTAATACACCGTTTGTGCTCATTTCAACAGGAACCTGGTGTATCAGTTTAAACCCTTTCAACCAGGAACCTTTAACTGCCGAAGAACTTAAACAGGATTGCCTGTGTTACATGCACTTTAAAGGCAAAGCGGTAAAGGCTTCACGTATTTTTGCTGGTTATGAGCACGAGGTACAGCTTAAGCGTATAGCAGAACATTTCGATCGTGCCGCCTATCTGTTTAAACATTTGAAGTTTAATCCTTCAATGATTTTGAAACTGGCCAATAAAATCCCTGAAAACCAACAGGAGCAACAGGGCTTTTCAGCAAATTCTGCTTTCCCGGAGCGTGATCTGAACCTCTTTCAAACGGCAGAAGAAGCCTATCACCAATTAATTTTTGATCTGATCAAACAGCAGATTTACTCGTTAAAGCTGATTTTAAATGCAGGTGTGAAAAGAATTTTTGTAGATGGTGGTTTCGGTAAAAATGCAATTTATATGCATCTTTTGGCTACTTCTATTCCAGATATTGAGGTTTATGCCTCTTCGGTTTCGCAGGCTACGGCGATAGGAACGGCCTTAGCAATAAATGATGCCTGGAACGAAAACCCTGCACCAACGGATATGATCCAGTTAAAATACTATTCTGCTATACAACGTACACTAGATTTTTAGGAATTTCCTTATATTAGGAATTTCCTATATCAATATAACCATTTTGAAACCAGAAGATTTAATCCCCTACATTAACGTCGACGAGTATTCGTCGACGCCAAAATACAAGCAGTTAACCAATGCTATTTTGGCCGCAATTGAAAGTGGTAAACTTCTGAAAAATAGTTTATTGCCGTCTATCAATGAACTGAGCTTCAGTTTGGAAATGTCGAGAGATACCGCTGAAAAAGGTTACCGCAACCTCCGGAAACTTGGGGTAGTAGATTCTGTACCGGGTAAGGGTTATTTCATCATCAATACCGATTTCTCACGTAAACTAAAAGTTTGTCTGCTTTTTAATAAACTCAGTACGYACAAAAAGATCATTTACGATTCGTTTACAAAAACATTGGGTGAGCGTGCTGCGATCGATTTTTATATCTACAACAATGATTTCGCACTGTTTAAAAAAATGATCGTTACCAAACGTGATGATTATTCGCACTTTGTAATTATTCCACATTTTTTAGAAGGAGGCGAAAATGCACACGAAATTATCAATACCATTCCAAAAGAAAAACTAGTTATCCTTGATAAATTGTTGCCAGGAGTAACAGGCGATTATGCTGCGGCTTATGAAAACTTTGCACAGGATATTTACGCGGCTTTAGAACAGGCTTTAGACCGGCTATCTCATTACCGGACCTTAAAAATTATCTTCCCAAAAAACAGCTATTTTCCGCACGAGATTCTAACCGGTTTTTATAGGTTCTGCCAGCAATATGCTTTCGATCATAAAGTAATTCATAACATTAAAGACGAAGAAATTAATCCTGGGGAAGTATACATTAACCTCATGGAAGATGACCTGGTAACACTCATTGAGCGTTTAATTGCCCAAAAACTTAAAATCGGGAAAGATGTTGGCGTAATTTCTTATAACGAAACGCCTTTAAAAAAGATTATTTTGGATGGGATTACCACCATTTCGACTGATTTTAGCGAATTGGGCGCTCAGGCCGCTGAATTTATTCTCAACGGAAAAACTGAAAAGATAGCAGTGCCTTTTTATTTGAACTTGCGTAAATCGCTGTAGTACGCGGTTAGTTCGTCATCTCGACTGAAGCACAGTCCCGAACTTTCGGGAGGGAGATCTATTTTGACAGATTTGCTTCGCAGAGCCTTCGGGTTCTCGACTGCGTTGCACCCCATTACCATCTACAAATTTAAATAAAAAGGGTCGTCATTGCGAGGAACGAAGCAATCTTAATGCTCACGCTAGTAGCGATCGTTGTAAGATTGCTTCGTCGGCTGAAAAAGCCTTCTCGCAATGACGACTCCTCGCTGCCTATTAATTCGCTAAAATCGCACTGTCATTTATATTGGTTTTTATGGAATAAATTTTCCCTCGAAATGACAATTCTCTTGATTAATTGTGCATAAAAACCTAAAAAGAGGTTTTAGCTAAAACTTATTAATGATTACTTTTATCACTTAGCTATTTTAGTTTAAATGAGTGAACAGGTAACCGCGCATCTAGTATCAGAACAAAATCCTTACGATTATATTTTGACGGATTTTAACCTGAAAAATCTGAGCCAGATTGTTATCCTCAAACATTTGAGCGGATTGATCCATACTGATGTTAAGGGCTTTTACCAGCTTTACCCTGAACAGATTGAAATCGATTTTGCAGCCTTTAGCGATGAGGCCTCTGGATTGCCCTTCCCAATTGTTCAGGTACAGCAGCACTCAAACTCCGTAAAACTTTCTTGTCGTTGCGCCACGCCGAAGCATAAATTGTGTGAGCATCAGGCAAGGGTTTTGTACAATATCCTTCAACGTCAGGATCTGCTCATTTTTTTCGACAGCAACTTACGGAAGCAAAAGCTTGCCAAAATTGCACTCGATTACGGATTGGAAAAAGAAGAGAATCTTGATCTTCTGTTTAATCTCCGCTACGAAAATGGTCAGGTAGATGTCCGCCCAAAGATGGATGCTCTCCAGGCATTCAATAAAGAAGCTCAGCAAAATTTACAGGAACTTTTACTACCGGCAACCAAAACCAAAGTACAGGCTAAAAACGATCGGGGTAAAATGATCCTTGTTTTTGGGCAACACCGCTATTACAACAATTTAACGGTAGAATTATTCGAGGCCGAAACCACTAAAAGTGGTAAGGTTAAAAACCCGATAAAAGGAATCAATCCGGCTGATTTGCTTTTTAAAACAAATGATAACAATCAGGTAAAGTTTTATAGCGGCATTACCACTTTTCAACAGAATTACAATAGCGATCAAAGTGAGGCAGAAATTGAAGCTTTAAAAGCGATCGTTAAAAATCCTGAGCAGATCCCTTTTTACCTGCAGGATAGTAAGCAATCTGTCGCTATTCAAGCGTCGACCATTACAGCAGTTGATGTACATTTATTAGAAGTAGATCTGCGTCTTTCTGTAAATCAACGCGATGATTATTACGAAATTACCGGACGGTTAATTATCGAAGGAAAATCTTACGAGTTGGATAACCTGGTATTGGTACACCAGTATTTTGTTAAACTTAAGAATCAACTTTATTTAATTGGCAGATTGGATTTTCTACGCGTAATCGGGTTTTTTAAAAAGCAGAGCAACAGATTAATCCTGCACAAAACAAAATATCCTGAGTTTCAGAAGGTTATTTTGGTACCTTTAGAGGGAAGTATTCACGTAGATTATTCTTATTTAAAACCGGCTACCAAAAGCCAGATCGAAGAAAAAGGTTTTGATCTCGAAAATGAACAATTGATCTACCTGTCAGAATCAGAAGATTATATTCTCCTCACGCCGGTAATGCGATATGGGAACCTGGAAATACCTGTGCTGTCTAAAAAACAGATCCAGGCGCAGGATAAACTGGGTAACCTTTTTACCTTACACCGTGACGAAAATGCTGAACTTCAGTTTATTGGAAACGTGTTGAAACAGCATCCTTATTTCTACGATCAGGAAACCAACGATTCTTTTTACCTGCACCGCAAACGGTTTCTTGAAGAAGCCTGGTTTCTCGAAGCTTTTGAGGTATGGCGCAATAAAGGCATTCATATTTTAGGTTTTAATCAGCTTAAAAACAATAAACTGAGCGAATTTCAGGCTAAAATTAATATCGAGGTTTTAAGTGGAACAGACTGGTTCGAAACCAAAGTAAAAGTGAAGTTTGGCAAACAACAGGTTGCGCTCAAGCATCTGCATAAGTCGATCAGGAACAAAAGTAAGTTTGTAACGCTTGATGATGGAACCCAAGGCATACTACCGCATGAGTGGATCGAAAAATTCGCTGCTTATTTTAGTGCCGGTGAAGTAACTGAAGATGCCATTCTTACACCAAAAATTAAGTTTGCTTCGATAAACGAGCTTTATGAAGATGCTTTATTGGATGGTGATGTGCAGAATGAATTGAAACTTTATAAGCAAAAATTCGAAGGAACGGATTCGATTCAAGAGGTAGAGGTGCCAAAAGGTTTAACAGCAACGCTACGTCATTACCAGAAAGACGGTTTAAACTGGCTCAACTTTTTGGATGACTTTAATTTCGGTTCTTGTCTGGCAGATGATATGGGGCTGGGTAAAACCATTCAGGTTTTGGCTTTCATTTTATCGCAGCGCGAAAAAGTAAAACACAATACAAATCTTGTGGTTGTTCCGGCTTCGTTAATATTTAACTGGAAGGCCGAAGTGGAGAAATTTGCCCCGTCTATAAAGGTAAAAACCATTTATGCTGGCGAAAGGACTAAAACCACTGATACTTTCGATGATTACGAAATCATTTTAACCTCTTACGGAACGCTGCTTTCTGATATCCGTTTCTTAAAGGATTATCGCTTTAACTATATCTTTTTAGATGAATCGCAGCTGATCAAAAATCCAGATTCGCAGCGTTATAAAGCTGTTCGGATGCTGCAATCGAGGAATAAAGTAACCATGACAGGAACGCCGATTGAGAACAATACTTTTGATTTATATGGCCAGCTGTCATTCGCTTGTCCGGGTTTGTTTGGCAGTAAACAGCAGTTTGCCGATTTATATTCAACCCCGATCGATCAGTTTAAGGATAGCAGAAGGGCAGAGGAACTTCAGCAAAAAATAAGACCTTTTATTCTCCGCAGGACCAAAGAACAGGTGGCGAAAGAACTTCCCGATAAAACAGAAATTGTACTCTATTGCGAAATGGGAGCAGAGCAGCGCGAAGTGTACGAAGCGAACAAAAAGGAAATTCAAGATTTTATTCTGGGTAAACAGGAAGATGAGCTGCCTAAAAGTTCGATGCATGTGCTGAAAAGTATTACCACTTTAAGGCAGATCTGCAATTCGGCCGCATTATTGGCAGATGGGAAATCGTATTTACAGGCTTCATCAAAAATTGATGTGCTGATGGAGCAGATTGAGAGCAAGGCCGGAAAGCATAAAATCCTTGTTTTTTCTCAGTTTGTAACCATGCTCGATCTGATTAAAAAACAATTGGAAAAACGTGGCATTAAATACGAATACCTTACTGGGCAAACCCGTAAAAGAGCCGAAGTAGTTAGCTCATTTCAACAAAACGCAGATATTCCGGTCTTCCTGATCAGTTTAAAGGCTGGTGGTACCGGATTGAACCTTACCGAAGCTGATTATGTTTATCTGGTTGACCCATGGTGGAACCCTGCTGTAGAAAACCAGGCCATAGATCGGGCCTATCGGATCGGCCAGCATAAAAATGTAATGGCTGTGCGTTTAATCTGCCCTGATACTATTGAAGAGAAAATTATGAAACTTCAGGCCACTAAAAAAGACCTGGTTAAGGATCTGATCCAGACGGATGGAAGTTTATTCAAGAATTTGACCAAGAAAGAATTATTGGGCTTGTTGAGTTAAATCATCCATGTTGTCATCCTGAGCCTGTCGAAGGACCATGCTGATGAATCTAGTTTTGGTTCGTGGAGGCACCAATGTGCCTTATTTGATCGTCATTTCGAGCGGAGTGCAACATAGCCGAGAAATCTATCGACCTTAATTCGATTACTATTTATTCATGGTCATAATTTTTAGCCTCTTTAACTTACGCGATCGTCATGTTGTCCCGAACATTCGGGATCAGCATCTTTCTTGCAAAATAGACCCTGAAATAAATTCAGGGTGACGAACGTGAGACGAGATTTCTAAATCCCAACCTCAAACGTATAACTCAAAAATTCCGGTACATTAACACTTTCCACAATTTTCCAATCTTTCTTTTCTGCAATAAAATCAGGTTCGGCAAGCCCTGTGGTTTTGGCTGCATTAATATAGAAATCCATTTTTGCAGGATGGTTTGGTGAGCAGGCATTGTAAGTTCTGCCGAATGCCTGTTTTTCCAAAAGCTTGACCGCAATCCCTACAGCATCTGTTTGGTGAATCAAGTTTACGGGAGCTAAACCATTCGGTACATTACTTTTTCCGGCAAAAAACCTCCCAGGGTTACGGTCAGGGCCAATTAAGCCCGCAAAGCGGATCACTGTGCAGTTTTCGGGAAATAGTTCTTTAAATAGAATTTCTGCAGCTAAAACGACTCTTCCTGAATCAGTATCAGGATGTGTCTCGCTGGTTTCATTTACTATTTTGTTTTCATCAGCGTAAACACTCGTCGAACTGATCAATACCACATGTTTCGATTTATCTTTCGCTGCTGCCAAAATTGAATTGATCTTTTGGGGATAATCAAGAAGTTCAGTCGAATTGCGTTTTGGCGGAATACAGATAAACAAGGTATCGGCCTCAAAAAAAGCTGGATCGGCCACTACCGCTTCTGCCGTAAAGTTGACTAAAAAAGGCTGGATATTTTCGGACTGCAGTATTGCTAGTTTCTCCCGGCTTGTGGTAGAACCCTTAACGGTATAACTTAACCCGATCAGTTTTTTGGCTAAGGCCAAGCCGAACCAACCACAGCCTAAAACCGATATGGTTTTAATGCCGTTTTTATGTGTCGTATTATCTTGAATCATTGGCGCTAAAGATAAATAGTTAGCTTTATAATTTGCCCTGATTCATGTCAATTCTGCTTTTTATACATGGTTTTCGATAGTTTTAAAATCCCATCATAATAAGGTGTAGGTTTGAAATTAAATGCCTTTTCAAATTTGGTAGAATCGAAATGATAATCATGATCGTACTGATAGTACATTTCTACAGTACCCGAAACTATCTTTTTAAATAAACCTACTAAACGTAGCATCAGTTTATTAATGGTAGAATATTGAGGTTTGGTTTCATAAATTTTTGCAGCCATTTCTATAAAAGCTTTCCCTTTTAAGGGAGCCGCGGTTGGCAGGTGCCATATCTGGTTGCCAGAATCGGGTGTTTGGCCTAACAGAAATAAAGCTTTTCCAGCATCTTCAATGTAAGTAAAACTGTGTAGTCTATTTGGGTCTCCTATCCATTGAGCTTTGTTTTTCTTGGCAAACTTATCGAGTACCATCATGTCAAAAAAGCTGTTCATCGAATCTGCTCCGTAAAAATCTGCAGCACGGGCAATGGTTACATTTATTTTACCCGCTTTCGATTCGCTCATTAATTGTTCGGCTACCTTTGCCCTTACTTCTCCTTTTAAGCTACAGGGATGGTAAGGCGTATCTTCTGTCATTGGGCCATTTATCAGGCCATACATATAAACATTATCAAAAAATATCAGCCTTGCGCCTGTACGTTTAGTTAAGTTAATTACATTCTGAATAATAACCGGCCATTGTTCTTGCCATACTTTGGCATCGTAAACCAAACCGGCGCAGAGGTATATTACTTTCGAACCTTCGGCTGCTGCGAAAAGGTCAGCTTCATTTAATAAATCGGCCTTAACCCAGCTTGCATTCGGGTTGCTTGTAGAAATTGGTTTTCGGCTAACCAATCTAATGGTTTCGTTAGTATTGCTTAATTCTCTGGTCAGTGCGTTTGCTGTTGGTCCGCCGGCGCCAAGTATAGTGTGCATATCTTCGTTTTTTAATTAGTTCAAAGTTATGCCGTATGGAACGATGAAAACGTTAACAAAAGATAAGGTTTAAATTTAATCCTTTAAAATGAGTGTACGTTTACGGATACGCGAGAGTGAAACAGGGGTAATACCTAAAAAATTGGCGATATAGTGTTGTGGAACACGCTGGAAAATATCTTTTGCAGTTTTTTCAAGCGCAGTATAACGCTCTTCGGGGCTTTGGATAACAAAAGCATTAAGGCGGTCTTCAAAACAGCAGATGTAATATTCAGCAACCAGACGGCCAAACCGTTCCATTTTCAGCCCCAGCACGGGGTGGTTTAACATTTTCTGAAGATCGGCGTAAGCAATAAGAACAAGTTGGGTTTCCTCCAGGGCCTGAATAAAGTTTGTACTCGGTACTCTTTTTACAWAGCTTTTATAGGCACTTACCAGCTCATTTTCAAAACAAAAATAACCAGTAATTTCTTGTCCGTCTTTAACATGATAATGCCTTACAGCACCCTGAATAATAAAGGCAATATAATCGCATACTTTCCCTTCAACTACAAAATGTTCCTTTTTCTTTAGGGTAGAAAAACTGAGGTGCTGAGTTAAGATTTCCCATTCGCTTTCTTCAAAAGTTACGAATTTTGCTAAACCGGTTCTAAAAGCATTGATTTTAAATTGTTTATCCATATCAATAATTAAGTGCAACTTAAAGGTACAGATTAATCAAGAATGGTGTTATCCTTTGTCCAGATTATAACACGCTCTGCAACGTGGCTCATAACTTTCCTTTTCGCCTAGTAGTACGGTCGCTTCATCAGCAACTGTACGGTAACTGTATAGGGCTGGGTTTCCACAGCAAACACAAACGGCATTTACTTTGGTAACATGTTCGGCAATGGCCATTAAAGCAGGCATGGGCCCAAAGGGTTTGCCCGTAAAATCCATATCCAGGCCAGCAACAATAACCCGTATACCTTTAAGGGCGAGTTTATTGCAAACGTCAGGCAGCTCATCATCAAAAAACTGCGCTTCATCTATACCAACCACCTGTGTATTGGTGCCAAGTAGTAAAATGGCCGAAGCGCTATCAACAGGGGTAGAGTTTATGGAGTTCAAATCGTGCGAAACCACAGCAGTTTCATGGTAGCGGGTATCGGTACGGGGTTTAAAAATTTCGACATTCAGTTTAGCAATCTGGGCTCTTTTTAATCTGCGGATCAGTTCTTCCGTTTTACCAGAAAACATAGAGCCACATACCACCTCTATACTTCCCGAAAATTCGCCCCTTCTTCTAAAATTTTGTTCGCTAAATAACATGCCTCTTTTTTTATTCCCCTATGTCTGTTCTATAATTTTTAAACCGAACAAATATGAGAATATTGCATGATTTTTGGCTACTAAGTTACCAACATGATAATTAAGTATTTAAATATGATTGAATTAATATTGCTTATGTTTTAATGAAGGAATCTTTAGGGATATTTTTATTTATACTTGAATTTAGTCTGAAAAAAAGCTATAGATTTATTAAAACTGTGTATTTGAGCATGTAAAGAATTCGACATTGCAGCTATCGTATCTTTATTCAAATCTGTATCATTTATTTTGTCAAATGTTTCATCAGATAAGTTGTTGATTTCCATATCTTCTAAATATTTGATATACCCACCAATTGTTAAACCATCACTAAATATTTCTAAATCGCCATGAACCAATGAATAGTCTTTTAGCTCCGCAATTAATGATCTTATTAGCTTTTGGGATGTACCGAATTGTGCAGCTAAGGCCAACTTAGATTCATGTAATTCTTTCGTAGGCAAAAAATTAAATTGATAAATGGCATACCCAATTCCAATTACCGCACACATTCCCGAAATAGTTTCCCAATTCATCTTACAGTTTTTTAATTCCCAATTGCATCAAATTCAAACTAAAAATCTTTTTTCCCTGCTTAACGGTGTCAGTAACAAAAAGAATTTGGCTGTTACTCCTGTAGCCGGTTATGCCTTTTTCCTTTATCTCTTGAACGAAGCCCTTTGATTTTGCCTCCTTAACAATGGACTTTAATTCACTTCTATTATTAGTCGTATATATACATACCTTAGAGGTAGACAGATCGGCTATGCGATATGAGCTTGTATCATTTTGATCGATATGTTTATAGGTTAAGCTAATAGAGTCACCTTTTTTAAATTCGTAACCTAATTTTTTGAAGTATGACGTTTTTAACTCTGACTTTAAGTTTAGTGTTTCTTGAAGGATTGTCAGGCTAGGCAAGGTCTTTTGTTTAGTGTCCGAGCAGGAAGTGACCAAAATTAAGCTTGAAACGATGAGGGCGTATTTAAATTTCATATTACTAATATAATGATTTGATCATATATTGAATCGGTGACTAAGTACTTAAACATTCTTTATAAATTTTCTGTTATAATAACAGAACTACTTAAGTATGCTTTTTATAATATTACCGAATGAAATTAAATGAGAATTATGTGTTATTTTTGAACACATAGTTACCAACATAAATCGACTAAAAATTCGTTTTAATTTTATGATGAACCAACAGGATATTTTCAGAAAGATCGGCAGCATTTTAACAGAATTAAATGAGCAATATCAGTTTTTAGCTCAAAATCCTCAGCAATTAAACGATTTGGAGCTGGAGCTTTTTCTGGCCAATGCCCATTTTCTTTCCGATCATGTGAATGTCGTCAAAAAATTAAACACCATAGTAGAAGATAAGCCTGCTGAACCTGGAAATCATGCTTTGTTGGCCGAACAAAATACCATTATACTGCCCGAAGTTGAAAAAAGTTATGTAGAAGATGATGAGTGTTTCGATCCGCAGGAACTGGAAGAAGTTGCTACTGCTCAGGAAGAGGAAGAACGTGTGGATGTGAAGCCCGAACAGGAAGTGCTGGATGATGAAATTATTGAAGAAGAAAAAGCTGCATCGCTTTTGAATAAAGATTTCTTTAAGCCAGACCAGGATGATCATACTTTTGAATTTGTATTGGGTACACACGATGAAAACGACCAGTTCGATTATGAAGCGAAATCTGTTGAAGAAATTTTCGATCGCCCTTTAAGCAAAGAAGAAGCTGAAATTTTAGCACGTAAAAAGATAATTCACGAAAAGGAAGAAACTTTATCTGTTCAGGAAGAGCCTACACCAACTGAAGAAGATGAAATTGGCCCTGAACCTTTTTTAATTCCACAGGAAGAGGAGGAAGAACCTTTAGTAATTGCCGAAGAAGAACCTGTTGCAGTTGTTAAAGAAGTAGAACCGGTTGCTGTGCCAAGTGAGCCTATTGAGGCACTGAAAGATGTGAAACTGGATGATCCCATTATTTCGCCGCCTGTTGAACAGGAGCGCCCCTTGTTTAGGCCTGAAGCAGTTCCGGTAAAACCATCTCCACAGCCTGAGGCGGCTAAACCTGCACCAAGTTTAAATGATCTGCTTGCCAAAACAAATGGTAAAAGTGATGAGCCTGTTAAAGCACCTATTGCCGATTTAAAGCAGGCGATTAGTTTGAACGAAAAGTTACTTTTTATCAAGGATCTTTTTAATGGGTATAATCTGGCCTATTCGGAAGTAATTGATATCATAAATAAGATGAGCAGTTTCGAAGCGGCAGATAGCTACCTGCAGAATAATTATGCGGCGAAAAATAACTGGGCCAATAAACAGGCTACAGTTGATCAGTTTTACGAGTTGTTGAACCGAAGGTTTAGTAGGTAGAAGCGATAAGCGTAAGGCGTTTAGCGCCTGGTCTTACACCGCGCATCGTCATACTGAACTTGTTTTACTGCGTAGCTTTCCGCTTCGCTACAGGTCAGTATCCATTAGGCCCTGAAAAATACATTACCAATTACAGAGTTCTAAAATCAGTCGTCATTTCGACTGGAGCGCAGTCCCGAACATTCGGGAGAGAAATCTTTGAACAATTTTAAAGATCTCTCCTCCAAAGGATTCCTTTATAACACTAAGGTCGACATGACGAGACCTCACAGCCTGTTCTCGGCACTCTAATGTTTTTCTAAAAAGCTGAAGACTCAGGATGACGCATATCAACTCTGGCCTGATTATAAATGAACCATCCCAATTTTGTAAATCATTAGGAAATGATTGTTCAGCATTTCATTGGTGCTGTAGTCCCACCACTTCAATCTTTTTGTAAATTTACCTTTAATGGAAAATATGATTTTTCCAAAAAGGATTTCCGTTAAGTTGGGTTTATTAACGCAAACCGGTAGGACAGAACTGCCCGCCTAAACCCGATAAAAGCGAACACGAAGCCCGATTTAAGCATTGCTGTTTATTGTTTTTTGGTATGCTTGCTTGTTTCACAGGTTTTATCGGGAGAAGTAAAGCGGTTAGCGGGAATACGCATTGATTTTAGAAGAACTTTTGCTTTCCAGTAAATAGATTTTCGGCCTTAACCTAACCTTAAGATTGCTTTTGCTTTGGAATGACGAATTCCTTTTAATATATCGACTCCAGACTAAGGACTCCCGACTTAAGACTAAATAAATCCCATCCGGTTAGAGTCCAGCTTTAAAAAGATGAACAGTAAGATTGTAAAACTCCATAACGACGAACCACCATAACTAATTAAGGGTAGGGGAATCCCAATTACGGGAATAATACCAATCGTCATCCCGATATTGATAAAAACGTGGAAAAAGAGGATACAGGCTACGCTATAACCATATACCCTGGAGAATGTAGATCGTTGCCTTTCTGCTAAATTAACCAATCGGAGTAGAAGGAACATATACAAACCTATCACTACAGAACAGCCCATAAATCCCCATTCTTCGCCGATGGTAGAGAAGATGAAATCGGTACTCTGCTCTGGTACATAACCATATTTAGTTTGTGTGCCCTGTAAAAATCCACGGCCGGTTGCCTGCCCTGAGCCTATGGCAATCTGCGATTGAATTACATTATAACCCGCACCTTTATTGTCAGTTTTAAGCCCTAACATTAATTCGATACGGCTACGTTGGTGGGGAGCTAAAACTTTTTCGTAGGCAATTTTTATTAAAAACAGATAGCCAATAGCGAAAACGGTTACCAAAACAGTAGAGAAGATTATTTTTTGTTTTCTTCTGTTGTTGTAAATGAAAAGGCCAGCAATTGTGGTAATAATGATGATTAAGATATAGGTAGGGACCAGAAAATCGGCAATAAAGAGCACAATCATTCCCAAAAATATCAATAGAAAATAACCTGATAAACCTTCACGGTATAATGGAAACATAAATGCAAGAAACACCAATGCCGAACCCGTATCGGGCTGAAGCATAATTAACAATAGCGGTGCACCCACGATTAATCCTGCAATCATAATTGATTTAACATCCCGGAATTTGGGGTTAAATGCCCCTACATATCTCGCCAAAAGCAAGGCTGTGCCAAACTTTGCAAATTCGGCAGGTTGAAGTTTAAAGGATCCTATTGCAATCCATGCCTGGTTCCCCGCCACTTTGTTCCCGATTACCAATACGGCCATTAACAACAGCAGTGTGCCGCCATAAATAAAAGGCGAGAAGACATTGAAAAGCCTTCCATCAAACAATAAGATAGATAAGCCTAAAATTAAACCAGTGATGATGTAAATTAGCTGTTTGCCGTAAAGCGTGCTAAAGCCAAACACCGCTGTGTGTTCTGGTGGAACGGAAGCATAAATATTGATGAAACCAATAGCGCATAAGGCGATATAGATTAAAACAGTAATCCAATCTACATTAAAGAAAAAACGGTTTCCCTGTTGCTGCTGCATTTTATTTCTGGATTACAGGTTTATCGATGATTACTGATTTTAATTCTTTAGGTTTTGTAGTAACCGTCTGTTTTATCGTTGCCGATTTAATTCTCAAACTATCTTTTATCCTTTTGGTTGAATCTGCTTTTTTAAGCAACAGACTATCTGCC
>NZ_JBFTRT010000047.1:0-18471 GCF_056399685.1 Pedobacter sp. 01N416 | reverse complement strand
ATTGTAATTACCACCAAAAAAGGAAAAACAGGGCCTCCGGTATTTAGCTTCGGCAGTTCATTCGGCATTCAAAAAGACATAAAAAGATATACATTACTGGATCCTTACGAATTTGTGAAACTCCAACTGGAATGGGATCCGACACCAGTTTCTACAACAACATTTCCAACACCAACAGAAACCTATTTAACAGGTCCTGGCAAAACATTGGAGGATTATAAAACGGTAAAAGGCATCGATTGGCAAGATAAGGTACTACGTACTGCACTCATGCAAAATTACAATCTCTCCTTAACGGGAGGAACAAAAAAAACTAAATATGCCTTATCAGGTTCTCTGGTTGATCAGGATGGTGTTTTGCTTGCTTCAAACTACACCAGATATCAGGGCCGTTTAGTTATTGATCACCAATTAACCAAGAAGATAAAAATAGGCCTTAATACTAATTACAGTTATTTACGACAAAGTGGTAGCAGCCCGGCGCAAACTATTTATAGTGCTACTTTGAATACGATGTACTCTGTTTGGGGTTATAAGCCGGTTGACGCAGGTGGAGTAGATCCTGATTTGGATGCTCTTTTTGATGAGGATGTTAACCCTGGCAATGATTACCGGGCAAATCCTATTCTTAATTTAAAGAACACTTATAGCGTAAATATCGGGCGCAGTTTGATATCTAACGCTTATTTGGACTACGAACTTATTCCTGGCCTGAAGTTTCGTGCATCAGGTGGAATTGTTAGCAATGAAGGAGAAAACCGACTTTTTTATAACAGCAATACCAGCTCAGGTCGCGGTACTAATGGACAAAATGGTAGAATAGATTATCCTAAATCGTTCAATTGGGTCAGTGAAAATACCCTAACCTGGAACAAACAATTTAACAAAAAACACAATCTAAATATTTTAGGCGGGTTCACGCTACAGAAAGGAACCGGCAAAACTTCAGGTAGAGGCGCCAATAAAATACCTGAAGGCCTGGATATTACGAACGGTTTAGACCAGGGTATTGCGTATAGAATTGATTCTTTTGAGTCATTATGGACCATGGAGTCTTTCCTATCAAGGGTAAATTATAATTATGATTCCAGATACCTTTTAACAGCTTCGATRAGAGCCGATGGATCATCTAAGTTTCCTTCAGAGAACCATTGGGGCTATTTCCCATCAGCTGCTGTTGCATGGAATTTTAAAAATGAAAAATTTCTCGTAAACAGCAACCTATTATCTGAGGGTAAATTGAGATTCTCTTATGGCCAAACCGGAAATAACAGGGTAGGTGATTTTGATTACCTGACTAAATATTTTAATCCGGTAGGGAGTGCCTACGCATTCAATAACCAGTATATAGATGGCATAGTTGCAACTAATCTGGGAAACGACAAATTAAAATGGGAAACTACTGAGCAAACCGACCTGGGACTTGATTTAGGATTCTTTAAGCAACGTATCAACCTGACTGCTGAAGTTTACAAAAAAACAACCAATGATTTATTGCTAAGGGCCGATCTTCCTACTTCATCGGGTTTTGCAACCGCCTTTAAAAACGTAGGTTCAGTAGAAAATAAAGGATTGGAACTTACCTTAAGCACCGTAAATATAAAAACACCCGATTTTAACTGGAATACGTCCATTAACATCTCATTTAACAGAGGTAAAGTACTGGGCCTGTCAGACAACCAAACGGAGTTAGCAAGCTATATTTCATGGGATAGCCCCTTTAATACGATCCCGGGTTATATTGCAAAAGTAGGCGGTCCACTTGGCGAAATGTACGGTTTAATTTCTGAAGGAACCTATAAACTCTCTGAGTTTGATCAACCAACACCAGGCAAATATGTGTTAAAGCCAGGGATTGTTACCAATGGTAATTCAGCTAGTCTGATACAGCCAGGTGATGTAAAATACAAAGATATTAACGGTGATGGTGTGGTTACTGCTAAAGATTATACGGTAATTGGGCATGGCTTACCCAAACACACCGGAGGATTCACTAATAATTTCAATTACAAGGGATTTGATCTGAATATCTTTTTTCAATGGTCTTATGGAAATGACCTGATGAATGCGAACAGAATTAAGTTTGAAGGAGGAGGTGGCAATTACCTAAATCAATTTGCCAGCTATGCAGATCGATGGACATTTGCTAACCCTGATTCTGATTTGCCACGTGTTAAAGGATTTCAAGGTGCAACAAGTGGTTACACGAGTGCAAATGTAGAAGATGGTTCCTATTTAAGGCTTAAAACAGTGTCTCTGGGATACACCTTCGATGATAAATTAATTCGCAGATTAAAGTTAAAATCTTTGAGGCTTTATGCTTCAGGACAAAACCTGATCACCTGGACCAAATACTCAGGTACAGATCCGGAAGTAAACACTAAAAGATCTGCCTTAACCTCAGGGTTTGATTACTCGGCTTATCCAAGAGCCCGTGTGATAACTGCCGGATTAAACGCATCATTTTAATAATTTAAAAATCAAAAAAAGAAACCAGCATGAGCATATGCTTACAAACGGCAACATATATGCTCATGCTAGCTTCATCACAATTAAAAAACAAACTATATAAAGATGAAAAAGTTACTTTTTTTATTATCGATAATAGCTGTTACGTTAGTATCGTGTGAAAAATTTCTAGATACCGAACCCATTGACAAAATATCTATTAAACAGTATTATACTGATGAAGCTGGATTAACACAAGCATTGGCCGGTGTTTATGATCAACTAGGCGTTATTTATGGAAATGCATTTTACGTGACTTACAACGCATGTACAGATGAGGGATATTACGCCAGAAACAACACCATTGGTCTTGCAACAAATAGTTATGACGCGGCTGACGCGAGCGTAGCTAATTTATGGGCTACGTGTTATCGCGGCATTGATCGTGCCAATACTTTAATTGCAAATATTCAGTTACCTCAAATGGACGAGGCAAAGCGTCAGATTATATTAGGCGAGGCATTATTTTTAAGAGGGTATTTCCATTTTATTTTAGTGCAAAATTATGGTAATGTTCCTATTAAAGTAGATCCTACCACTAACCCAGCTGATGTATTTGTATCTCCTTCGCCTGCCAAAGCGGTGTATGAACAAGTTTTGAAAGATATGAAAGACGCCGAAACAAAAGTAGGCACTTCTACCGCTATTGGGTTCTCTGGCCGTATATCCAAAACTGCTGTAGAAGGGATTTTGGTGAGGGTTTGCTTGCAAATGGCCGGCTATCCACTAAATGACAACAGTAAATATGCAGAAGCCTTAAGCTGGGCACAAAAAGTACAATCTTCAGGAGAGCATGCTTTAAAAACCAGTATAAATCCAGATCCAACCTGGACATACAATGCCTATACCGCCGCCACCCCAAGTGTTAAACAAACATTAGCCACTGCCTATAGCCAAATTTTTATCAATGAGGCACAAGATGTATATGATACAAAAGAAAGTATGTGGGAGGCTGAGTTCAACGGAGATCGGTCAGGAGTATACAATGAGCTTGGTGGTTTGGGCAGTCAAAATGGGATCACGATGACTGCAACACCTTTTATGGCGACCATAGGGTACAGTTATGGATTTATCAGGGGAACCGCGAGATTATACAAAGCTTACGGTGTAGGTGATTTACGCCGCGATTGGGCGCTAACCACTTTTACCTATAATGGTACTACAGGAGCCGAAACTGCAATAACCGCCGCAACGGGTTATGGAAGAGATTGTGCCAAATGGCGCCGGATATATGAAAAATCTAAAATTAAAGACAAAAACCAAACCGCTATCAATGCGCCTATATTGCGTTTTGCAGATGTATTGTTAATGTTGGCTGAAGCTGAAAACCAGGTAAATGGACCAACCACAACTGCATACAATGCTGTTAACCAGGTACGAAGAAGAGGTTATGGCTTAGATATTAATACAATAAGTGTGGTGGCAGATTTACCTGCCGGTTTATCAAAGGCACAATTTCAACAGGCGATTGAAGACGAACGTTTTCGTGAATTGTGCTTTGAAGGTACACGTCGTCTGGATTTAATCCGCTGGAATAAATACGTTCAGACACTGAATAGTGTTGGTAACGAGATAACAACTGGCTACGCAGCGCAAAACTGGGGAGGAACCGGAGGAAAAAATACAGTAGATAAACACCTGTTATATCCAATTCCTTTAAAAGAAATGGGAATAAACCCAAACCTAAAACCTCAAAATCCAGGTTGGTAAAAAATCTCAATATAAGCAACAATTACCCTGGACAGACAATCCAGGGTAGTTTTTGAAAAGCCTATTTTACGACATCGGTTCAACAAAACCGTTCTCCAATTTCTCTTGTGGCTATAAAATATAACTAAAAAATATTTTGATCTTTTCTATGATGAAAAAATATACATATTGCCTTTTGATTCTTGTGGCGAGTACGAAGCTGGCTTTTTGCCAAAAAATACAGCCTTCTCAGTTATTTCAGAATTATAAACAAAACAAAAGCCAATCCTTATTGCCTGATTTTTCTTATGCGGGTTATCATTGTGGTGAAAAGAAGATTCCTTCAGACACTAAATACAAAATTTTTAATGTAGTCGATTTTGGTGCTAAACCAGATGACGAACTTTCTGATAAGGATGCGATACAGCGTGCCATTACTGCCGCTAACAATAATGGATCGGGCATTGTGTTTTTTCCAAAAGGGAGATTCCTGGTAAACGAAGATGTTGCTGCCAACAAAGGTATATTTTCAAAAGGAAGTAAGATTATCTTTAAAGGGAGTGGTTCTGGCCCAGGTGGTACCGAACTGTTTATGAAGCAGGCACTGTTACCAGGCGATCCAAAAAAAATGTGGACAGGACCTCCCATGTTTACATGCTTTAAAATTATTGGATAACACACCTGCTTTAATTGATGAAGAATTAAGCCCGGCTAAGGTAAATATAACATGGACTTATCTGGTAAAAAAAGGAGTGGATGTTTGTATGTACTACCAGGTGGTAAGTATAAAAGATGATGAGATCCAATTGCATGCCCCCCTGGCTTATAAAGTTGATGTAAAGTATAAGTGGAAGGTAGAAAAATTTGCTAATGCAGCGGAAGTAGGTATCGAAGACATTGCATTTGTTGGCAACTGGAAAGAAAAATTTATACATCATCGTTCCTGGATGGATGACAGCGGCTTTAACCTTCTTATATTTAGCCGCTGTACCAATTCCTGGATGCAGAATTGCCGGTTCACCGATTGTAATGTTGCTGCCATTGTAGGGCAGAGCGCCAATGTAACCGTAATGAATTGTATGGTTACAGGAAATGCTGGTCACGAAGCCATCACATCGAACCATTCTACAAATGTGCTGTTGGCAAACTTAACAGATGAGGCTTCACAATGGCACTCATTTGGTGTAGCTAATGGCTCGGTTAATACTGTGGTCTGGCATTGTATCTATCCATCAACTACTAGTTTCGAGTCGCATTCAAGCCAGCCGAGAAATACACTTTTAGATAATGTAAAAGGCGGATTAATGCAGAATCATGGCGGAGGCGCAATAGAAAACATGCCCAACCATATGAAAGGGCTGGTTATATGGAACTATACACAAACCAATAAGCCAGTAAAAGATTTCGAATTTTGGCCATCCAATTATCTTTGGTGGAAAATGCCCGTTCCGGTAATTGAAGGGTTCATCGGAAACGGTACAACATTTAAAAAGGATCAGTTGAGTTCCGTAGAAGGCATCGATAAACAAGTATCTCCCTTATCGTTATACGAGGCGCAATTGCAGTTGCGTTTGAATAAACTCCCGGAGTGGTTGTTGCACACTAAATAAGACGAAGTTAAATTGATTAAAAAGGAATAAATGAAACAGATAACTTATTTTATATGGGTTGCGCTAGGGTTCAGTATTTTTAGTTTAGCAACATCATGTAGTAAAAAAGGCAGCGAAGTTGTTGAACAGCCCGTATCAAAAAGTACCGAACCAGAATATCAATTGGCATGGACTGATGACTTTAATGGCACTCAGCTTGATATGGCGAATTGGGAATATATGTATAACAATCAGGTACGACATTCAGCCATCAATGATGCAGCAACTATATCTGTGGCAAATGGCAACCTAATTCTTCAACCGTTTACTGATATCGTAAATGGTGTTACTACCCATCACGCATGCTATCTTGCTACTAAGAAGAAGGATTATCTATACGGACGTTTTGAAGCAAAAATCTCTTTCGTAAATGAGCCCGCATCATGGTCGGCTTTTTGGGTGAATTGTGGTGGAATGGGGAATCCGGTTGGTAATCCAAAAGTGGCGGGTACGGAAATGGATATCGTAGAATCGCTACCAAATGACGGAAGAGTGCAACATGCGATTCACTGGGATGGGTACGGAGCCGATCACAAATCCAAAGCATTTAAAACAGGTGATTTAGGCTGTAATAGCGGTAACTACCATATTTATGTGATGGAATGGACACCAGACTATTATAAATTTTATGTGGATGGAAACTTAACCTGGACTTTTAATGAAGCTATTTCGCAAAGAGGCGAATATATGATTTTTAGTACAGAAATAGCCGATGATTATTGGACTGGAAAAATACCAGCAGGTGGTTATGGAGCTAAAGGCCAGGGCAAAACGATCATGAAAATAGATTATGTAAAATATTACGCGCTCAAAAAGTAATACAACTTACAGCGCAATAACAGAGAAATGAGGTTGTATCATAAATATAGAATTGTCATCCTGAGCCTGTCGAAGGACCTGTTTAAATGCCCTTCAAAGCATTTCGACAAGCTCAATGCGACAAGTTCGAATGGAATCACAACTTATGATACAGCCTCTATAAAATGAAACCACATAGGTTTTTTACATCAAACCAAATGAAAAAAAAATATCATCAACTAAATCTTTTGCCTATTGCATTACTGATGTTTTTCCTTCTAGGGGGACTTAAAACTGCTTTCTCTCAATCAAATACTGCCGAAGTTTGCCAAACAATTACCTCAAGAATAGTTAAAAATTTAACTAATAATAGGCCTGATAATAAGTTAGTTACAGCAAATATAGCTGCCATAAAACCAGATGGAACCTGGCCCGGCGTGGATTATGCCAGTAAATCAATTACCATTTGGCCACCCACAGAACATTTAATAAAACTGCAAACACTTATTAAAGCCTATCTCACAAAAAACAGTGGTTTTTATGCAGATGCAAAGGTCTTTCAAAACATCAACAATGCATTGCAATACTGGTATAATTTAGATCCCAAAAGTGATAATTGGTGGTTTAATGAAATTTATACACCTCAATCCTTAGGCGAATCGCTCATCATGATGGAATATGGCGAGAAGAAATTAGATAAAGAACTGAAACTGAAACTTGTTGAAAGGATGAAAAGGGGTAATCCGGAAAAACAAGCTGGAGCCAACAAAACCGATATTGCACTTCATTATTTTTATAGAGCTGTATTAACAGAAGATGATACTTTGCTAGCTTTTTCCTTAAAGGAATTTTTTAGTCCGGTTGGTTTAGTTTATAAAAAAGAAGGCTTGCAATATGATAATTCTTATATGCAGCATGGATTACAATTATATATAGCGGGCTATGGTGATGTATTTATCAATAGCGTATTTAAATTGACAAACTATGTAAAAGAGACGCCCTATGCCTTAAGTGCCGATAAAGTTGCCCTTCTATCTAATTTTTATAGAAATACTTTTCTTAAAGCCATTCGTGGGGAATATGCTGATTTTAACATTGAGGGGCGTAGAATAAGTAGATTCGACATGTTAAATTTGGAGAAACAGATAGAAAGTGGTCAGATACTAAAAGCAAGTCCCCAAATTTTGATTGCAAAACAGGTTGACCCTAAAAACACTGTTGATTGGGATGGTGCCATTGCACGAATTACTGGTAAACAAGGGCCATCTTACAACGTTAAAAAGGTGCATACCCAATATTTTAATTCCGATTATACTTTACACGTAAGACCTGGGTATTCTTTTAATGTCCGTATGGTAAGTAACCGTACCAAGCGATGCGAATCAGGAAATAATGAGAATTTATTAGGGCGATATCTATCTGATGGAGCAACTAATATCCAGGTTAATGGCCCCGAATATTATAATATTATGCCCATTTGGGAGTGGGATAAAATACCAGGGGTTACCAGTAGGGATTACGCAACCGATAGGCCAATGACAGTATTTTGGGGTGAGCAAGGTAGTAATGACTTTGCTGGTGGTGTTAGCGATGGTGTATATGGTGCAAGTGCCTATGCACTCGATTATGATAGTGTTAAAGCGAAAAAATCCTGGTTCTTTTTTGATAATGAAATTATGTGTTTGGGAACAGACATTAAAAGTAATGAACCAGAAAGTATTACCACGACCATTAATCAGTGTTGGTTAAAGGGAAATGTAGAAAGTTCTTTAAGTAGAAATCCGATAGCAAAAGATAAAACAATCCAACATAATGAAAAATTAAGCGCTTGGTTTTTGCACGACAATGTAGGCTATTATTTTCCACAAGGTGGTAATATCACATTAAGTACAGGTGTACAAAAAGGAAACTGGTATCATATTAACAACTCACAACCCAAAGATGAGCTTTCTGGTAATGTGTTTAAATTGTGGCTAAATCATGGTTCAAAACCACAAAATGCCAGTTATGCTTATATCGTACTGCCTGGGATTAAGGACGCAGCTAGTATGAAAAAATTTCAGGCCAACAATCTAAAAATTATAGCGAATAATCCAGCTATACAAGCCGTTTATCATCAAAAATTAAATATCCTACAAGCCATTTTTTATCAGCCAGGAAGATTGACTTTGCCATCAATGGAAATTAAGACAGATAAAGCCTGTGCCCTGATGATTAAAATGATAAATGGGAAACGGTTAATCTCTATTGCCGATCCGTTACAAAAAGAGAAAATAGCAACCTTGAGTCTCAAAGACTTAAAAACCGGGAAGACAGAACAGGTAACGGCTAATTTTCCGGAGGGCGCATTAGCAGGTTCAAGCGTTCAGTATAAAAACTAAAAAAGTGAAAAAAAGTTTTATTGGCTTAACAGCCTTGTTAATTCTCATTACAGTTAAAGTTTTTTCTCAAAACGCAGAATCAGGAATAGCTTTTGCCAATTACCATCGCTATTATGCGGATGGACAAAAAACAAAAAATCTCGTAAAGGAAAAATCAATCTCGGATTACAGGCAGTATTATTCGACACATGGTTATCATGTAAGTTCATTGAGCGATGAAAAATTGACTGTTTCCGAATGTATTTCTCTTCTTAATGAAGAGGGGCTGTTTTCAGATTTAATAGCTCAGGAGAAAAAAATAGTAAGCGAAAACTTGTCGCGAAAGAATGATTTAGCCATTCAACAAACCGTTGCAGGATTGGYTTATGAAGCTTACAACCGTATTTGGAAAATTGCTGAAGGGTATCGTAAAGGTGAGTTAAGTGAGAAAAACGCACTTACTAATAAGTACATAAAAGCAATCGTTCATTATGGCAATATAGAAATCAGCAGATCGAATAAAGTACATCGCTTTCATGCATCCTGTTTTGCCCTGCCTACAGCTGCGGTTAACATTTATTTTGCTTTCTTAAAACAAATGAATGCGACGGAGAATGGCAAAAACACGCGGCTAAATGCTACTTGTGATATGTTGAAGGCAGTAGCTTTACAAGCCTGGACGCAACCTTTTAGAAATGATGAAACGGATAAAAATGTAGTGCAGATTGATCGATTCAGAAAACATGTGTGGTGGGTAGGCGGCAATGCGTTGGCCTATCGGCCATTATTATTGGTGGCATACATGTACAAATCCATTCCGATGGTTGATCTGATAGCGGAAGTTTCGCAAAATGGAATTAGCATGACCTCCCAAAACACTTTTAATGAGGCTTTCTGGACGGAGGGTTTTACTGTTGACGGAGCAGGTTGGGGACATGGGAAACAAAGTTTGGTATGGGGATACCCTATTGATGGAACAATGGCAGCTTTAAACATGCTTACTTCTCTAAAGGGTACCGCCTGGGAAAAGAAATTGACAAAAGAAAATACAGATGCTTTGCTTAATTTTTTCAGGGGAAGTAATTGGTATTATTATAAAGGATATAATTTACCCTGCCTTGATCGTTATTCCATGCGATATAATGTAGATAGTAGATCTATTCACTATTTGGGTATGTTAAAAACAATTCTCAAAGACTGGAAAGACTCCTTTACCGCTGAGGAAAAAAAAGAGCTCGAACAATTGGATAAGGAATCGGCAGGAAATAATATCAAAATGATCAATTATCCAAATAGTGGTTATAATGGGACAAGATCATTTTTTAATAATGATGATTTGATTAAAAAAAATGAGAAGTACCATATCCTTGTAAACATGGCTTCCGCTCGTTGTGACGGCCTGGAAAGTGCAGGTTTTGCTGATAAATATAATTTTTTCACAGCCGATGGAATGACAATTTTTCAGAAAAAAGGAAATGAATATAATAAAATATTTGGGGGCTGGGATGTGACAGCTGCTCCCGGAGTAACCGCCCGTGAAGGAATGGATAAACTAACTCCGGTTACCAATTGGAGGGGTTATTGCAGTAGGTATAATTTTGCGGGTTCAGCTACCAACGGTGATGAAAATGCCGTGGCCGGGTTTATTTTTGAAAAAATGAATGGCTCCGATAAGGATGATGTGAATGATAAGGGCACAAGTGTTGGGGAAAATCCGACTTTGTATGGAGTGAAAGCATACAAGTCTTATTTTATGTTGGGTGATTATTTCGTGGCTCTTGGGGCAGGAATTACCAATTTAAATCCGAAAATGGACGGATCAATACGCACCACTATCGATCAAACGGCCAAAGAAAATGAGGTAACTATTATCGAAAATGGAGTATCCCGTCCTGCGGTTACCGGGATACAATCATTTATGGTAAATGAAAAACCAATATGGGTGTCGCAAAAGGGTAAATTTGCTTATACCATTCTACCTGAATTTACCAGGAATGCCTCTTTTGTTTGTGAAAGCAAGAAAACCAACTGGGTAAAAATGAATCAAACCAACGAGAAAGTTCAAAACTTACCAGGGAAAGCAGATATTCTTCGCCTTTGGGTAGATCATGGACAAAAAGTAACAAACGGAACGTATGGATATGTAGTTTATGCTGGAGATGGTATTCCATCGCAAAAATTACCATTCAATGTATTAAGAAATGATACCCTGATTCAGGCGGTGAAATTAGCTGGCAATAAACTGCTTGAAGCCGTATTCTACAAAGCCAATACACAATTGAATGAAACAGGGATTTCGTTGACAGCCTCGGCTCCATGCATTGTTTTAATTGAAGACAAAGGCAACGAATATGTGATTTCGGTTACTGATCCAGAAATGAATGCTGTTTTAAAACAAATCAGTTTGAATTTCAACGGCAAAGATATAGTTGTTAGCATGCCTCAAGGCCAATATTGCGGTAAACCTGCCACAATCAGGATTAAAAAATAAACTCATTTATGAAAATATCAGGAACAAACACGATAGCTTCATTGCTATTAAAAAACATATTGTTTTTATGTTTTATTTTAATTACGGCTCAGACAGTATCAGCACAAGAGCAAAAAATGCTACCTAATTTGCTACAGTTAAAAAAGGACTCAAAAAATGAAATCTTTCATCATCTGGGTCAGGCAGTAAAGAAAGGTGGTTTTTACCTTAAAGGATATTGGGTTTGGGATAATACGGTAATAAAAGGAGACGATGGAAAATACCATCTGTTTTCATCTTGCTATTCAGATACGATAGTATTTCATCCTGGCTGGATGGTTTCTGCAGAAATTATTCATGCTGTTGCTGATAAGCCAGAAGGTCCTTTTCGTTTTGTAAATAAAGCGCTTAAAACCAGAGGTGCACAGTATTGGGATGGCCGTTCAGTATTTAATCCACAAATCTTCAAGCATAATGATAAATATTATATGTTTTATGTTGGCTCTACTCATCCATTTGAAGATCCTAAGCGCGGCGAACTTACCTTAGATAGCAAATGGTGTATTATAGGTAGAAGCAACAAACGTGTGGGCCTGGCAGTTTCTAATAGTCTTGATGGGCCTTGGAAAAGAATGGACAAACCAATTCTTGAAACAGAACCCAATACATTCTACAGTTTTTTGACATCCAACCCCACCATGGTTATCAATAAGGACGGATCGGTACTAATGATTTTTAAAGCCCGTTCTTACGAAGGAACTAAATATAGCGACATGTCGCTCGGCGTTGCCTATGCGAAGAATATTTTTGGCCCCTATAAAGTATTGAATAATAAGCAACCGGTTTTTAGTGCCAAACTTACAGGCGAACTCGAAGATCCATTTCTGTGGAAGGATTCAAAAGGATATCATGTAGTTTTTAAAGATCATAAAGCAAAATATACGGGTGAACTTGGCGGAGGCGTATCCGCTACTTCAATCAATGGAACAGATTGGAAAATGGATAGTGACGCGAAAGCTTATTCCAAAACAATTCAATGGGATGATAACACAATTGAAAAAAGAGGTCAATTGGAAAGACCTTTTATTCTTTTTGAGAATAATAAACCTCGTTGCATGTATTTCTCTACGATGGATGGAAAAGGCGGCTTTGAAAATGGTACCTCATCGGGCATTGTGGCAATACCGTTTGTAAAATAAATCTAATCCCATTTTAACTGTTATTATCCTTATTTAAATCAATTAATACCCCTGTTTTTAGGTAATTGATATACAAATTTGATGAATGTAGTCGAAAGATTATCAAAGATAAACCAAATAAAAAAATGAGAAAAATAATTAGCGTGGGTTTTATGATTTGGATAACACTACTGTTTACAACGGTAGGTCAAGTGTCTGCCCAGATAAATACTAAGGGACTTCCATTATACGATAAAAATGCATTGAAAATCAATGTAGATTGGCTGCTGGCTAACACCGCAAAAAAAGCAGCGATATACAGAACCACAGAAGGGAATTTAGCGTTTAGCAATGGCTTGCTTACCAGAACCTTTTCACTAACGCCAAATGCCGCTACCATAGGGCTTGATAATCTGACAACCAATGAATCTCTGCTTAGAGCTGTTGGACCCGAAGCTATGCTTTGGGTAAATGGATGCGAAATAAAGGTTGGAGGGTTAGCTGGCCAGCCCATTGGGAATTATTTGCTGAAAAAATGGATACCAGCGCTCAAGGCAGATCCTTACAGCATGAAAATGGTTTCCTATACCACTAATCCCATTCGCGAACGGTTTGAATGGAATCGGAAAACAAACTGGATGCCGAATCAGCCGGCGTGGCCACCAAAAGGAATGGAATTGACTTTTACGTATAAAGCAGATGCGGCGACTATAAATAATATAGCTAATGCCACTTCTTCTGATGTGCAACGAAAAGTGCTCTTTAAAGATGATTTTCTTGAAGTTTTGCCGCAATGGAAGATTGTGAGTGAAAAAGGAGCATCTTATAACAATGAAGGTAAGGCTGGCGAAATATTGGCACCACATAATGCTGTGTCTTATGCGGAGAAATCCATTCCGAAAGAAACACAGGTAATTATTTGCAAACTCAATAGCGGAACAGATGGCCTAGAGAATAAAAGTCCTTATAACCCTTACGGATTGGGGTTAGCACTGGTGTTCGCGGATGGCAAAACCAGTAAAATCTGTCTGCAGCCTTCAGCTAAACGAATGACAGTTAACCATAATGACCGGGGACTTCAATGGAGCGACTATCAACCAGGTAAGGATGTTTGGGTGAAAATTTTGTTTGTAGGGGATAAGATGATTTGCAGTAAATCTGAAGATGGCGAAACCTTTTCGGGAAATATGGAACTGGCATTAGCATCAATGCCTACACATCTTCGTGTTGGAAAAACAGATGCAAAAGGTGGGGGAAATGAAAATAGTAATAAAGGTGCCCTTGGACGAAGCAAAATAGATCGAGTAGTTATGCTTGGCGCACCTAATGTTCAAAGTGCCTCTCTTAATTTTCTTGCCGATCTTGAAGTACAAGTACATTATGAGATTTATGATGGCCTACCTTTGATGAGTAAGTGGGTAAGCATCAAAAACAATGGTAAAGAAGAAATACTGGTCAATAATGTGCAAAGCGAACACCTGGCTGCTACAGAAGTTGAAAGTGAACCATCGGGCCAAACCTGGAAATTGCCACCCATTTTTACAGAAACGGATTATGCATTCGGCGGCATGAATAATTCTGCTAATGCACAGGTTATCGCATGGCAACCTGATCCATCCTATACCACACAAGTAGATTATGGCTTAAGAAATCCTACTGTTTTAGAGTGTAAACCTCAAAAAGGTATTAATCAGGAATTGGCTTCAGGTAAGTTGTTTGAAGGTGTTCGGCTTTGGGAACTTCTTTTTGATAGTGAAGATCGTGAAAGAAGAGGTTTAGCGCAACGGAAACTGTACAGAACGATTGCACCGTGGACAACCGAAAATCCTACAATTATGCATGTGAGCAATTCTGATGATAAATCGGTTAAAGAAGCCATTGATCAGTGTGCCAAAGTGGGATTTGAAATGGTAATCATGACTTTTGGAAGTGGAGCAAACCTGGAAGATGGTTTGGCAGCTAACCTTGAGCGGATGAAAAATTTAGAAAGATATGCACAATCAAAAAATATTGCCTTGGGTGGATATTCATTGCTCGCCAGCAGATCCATAAGTAAAGAAACAGATGTGGTGATGCCTAAATCCGGCATGAGTCCAAAATTCAGTAAATCACCTTGTTTACAAAGCGCGTGGGGACAAGATTATTTTAAAAAACTGTATGCTTATTTTGAAACCACCGGTCAGGGCGTATTTGAACATGATGGTTCTTATCCGGGAGATATTTGTGCTTCAACAGATCATATTGGGCATAAAGGCTTGGAAGATTCACAATGGAAGCAATTTATAGAAATACGGGATTTCTATCGTTGGTGCCGTGGAAAAGGTATTTATTTAAATATACCCGATTGGTATTTCCTAAATGGTAGCTCTAAAACAGCAATGGGATATCGCGAGACAAACTGGTCGCTTCCAAGGGAATACCAGGAGATGATAGAACGCCAGAATATATATGATGGTACCTGGGAAAAAACGCCTTCAATGGGCTGGATGTTTGTTCCACTGGTACAATATCATGGCGGCGGACCAGCTGCCACCATTGAGCCTTTGAAAGAACATTTGCCACATTATGAGCAACGTTTGGCCAATCTTTTTGGTGCTGGGGTACAGGCTTGTTACCGCGGTCCACGGCTTTATGATAGCCCCGAAACAGAGGTGCTCGTTAAAAAATGGGTAGATTTTTATAAAAAACATAGAAGTGTGTTGGATGGTGATGTTATCCATATCCGTAGGGCCGATGGCAGAGATTACGATGCATTATTACACACTGATCCACTGGGTAAAGAAAAAGGCTTGTTGATGGTTTACAATCCTTTGGATGAGCCTATTACCAGGGAGATTGATATTGATCTTTATTATACCGGTTTGAAGAATCAGGCAATAATGAGTGAAAATGATGGAGTAGCACGAATATTAAACTTAAGGGGAACCAAAACTAAGTTAAAAGTAACCATTCCGGCAAAAAGCCAGAAATGGTTGGTGTTTAGTCAATCTAAATAATATGGGTAATATGAAATTATTTTCCTTAGTAAAGCTTGGGGTTTGCTGCATAACAGTTAAAGCTCAAGCTAATAAGAATAAAAAGCTAAATGTGGTAATCATCCTAACCGATAAGTGGAGAGGAACGGCCTTTAATAAACAGTGGATTTAGGGTATCCGGACAATCGATTATAAACTGGCCTATCAGAAAAAAGGGAAAAGTGTAACGGGTTATCTTTTTGTATTTAGAAAATGATCCGTTCGAACTTCACTATTTATACAGTAAAGACAGTGAGCAGGATAAGCTTCTTCGTCCAAAACTGGCACAATGGGTGGAAAAAGCGAATGATGATTTTGTGATAAAAATCCAATATAAAAACTTATTATATGAAACAATTTTTTAATATCAGTTTGTTCTTTCTTTTGCTGAGTGGAACTTTATTTGCACAACAGCCCGCTAATTATGCGACACACATGGATTGGTGGAAAGAGGCTAAGTTCGGTATGTTTGTGCATTGGGGCTTATATTCTGTTACAGCCGGCGATTGGAAGGGCAGACCTGCAAAAGGATATGAACATTTTATGCTGCACGAACGTATTCCACTTAAGGAGTATGCTAAAATAGCTGATGATTTTAATCCCACTAAATTTAATGCAGAAACTTGGGTTAAGGCCGCTAAGGCAGCTGGAATGAAGTATGTAGTGTTTACCAGTAAACATCATGACGGGTATGCCATGTATAACTCTAAGGCAAGTGATTATAATATTGTTAAAACTACAAAATGGGGTCGCGACCCAATAATGGAACTTGCTGCAGCATGTAAAAAATACGGAATGAAACTAGGGCTGTACTATTCGCTCGGACGCGACTGGGAAGATCCTGATGTGCCCACTAATTGGCCAGTAAAAGCAGGAAGGAGCAATACATGGGACTACCCGAATGAAGATGCTAAGGATTTGGCCAGGTATTTAGAGCGTAAAGTAAAACCCCAAATTAAAGAACTGTTAACGAATTACGGACCAATTGGCATTATTTGGTTTGATACCCCTGAGCTAATTAGTAAGCCACAGAGTGTTGAATTGGAGGCATTCATTAGAAAATTACAGCCCAATTGCATTATCAATAGCCGTATAGGCAATGGACTTGGAGATTACCTTGTATCTGAACAGCAGATCTCAGCCACAAAAATAACCAAGCCTTGGGAAGCTTGTATTACGATGAGCGGACATTGGAGTTACAACAAATATGATAACGCATGGAAATCTCCTGAATTGATTGTTAGGCAGTTGGTAGAAATTACCTGCAAAGGCGGAAACTTCTTGCTCAACGTAAACCCAGATGGAAAAGGAGAATTACCCACTCAATGTTTGGGGAATCTCAATGCGATAGGGCAATGGATGAGAACAAATCAAGAGGCGATCTATGGTACACAGCCATATACTATTTCCAATGAAGTAGTTTCTAAAACCACAAATGAAAAGCTAAAGAAAACTTCAGATTTAGTAGATACAGATAACGACAATACCATTAAAACAATTAATCCAGATATCTATTTTGCAAAAAAAGGTCATAGCATTTATATCTATGCATGTAGTTGGACAGCTCCAGATCTAACCATTAAAAGCTTGAAAGCAGGAATGGAGTCCATTAAGTCTATACAACTTTTGGGCGCTAAAAAACCTATAGTTTGGAAACAGAAAACGGATCACCTATATATCGCTGTGCCTAAAAAACTGCCAGTAGGAATACCTGTATATGTATTTAAAGTTACAATCTAGTGAAAAGAACAACAATTCTAGTTGCAATAGGCTTTAGTCTTACAGGGCGCAAAGATATGAATAATGCTAAAAGCAGATTAGTCACCCTTTTTAAACCAAATTTTGCCCCCTCATCGCAGTAAAGAAATTGAATATTTGTAATAAAGAATTACCTAAAAAAAGAATAAAATCAACTATCTGTTATGAAAAAACTCATCTTTCTATTATTCACCATTTCGTTTTTCAGCTGTAAAAAGGAAAGACCAACGCCACCCCTTCCAGATCCTGTAACAACAGTTGGGTATAATTTTGATAACGATAGCAATTCCAGTCTGATGTTCAAGGATGGTGAATCTATGGAACTCCTTACTTCCGAGGCCAGGCGTTATGAAATTGGCAAGGTACTGCGGGTAAAAGCTATAAATGCGACCACTATTGAAGTGGCGAATTTTGCACCTGTTGATATCGCAGATGCCACTATACTTTTAACCATACAGGGACAGTCAAAACCGGTAAAGCTGTTCAAGATCGGGAAAATCAGGGCACATGCTGCTCAACAGATCAAATATCCATTCATCGAAGGGGGAACGAAGTTTCTTGATGTCGATGGGGCGGAAATAGATCTTGCGCAATATAAAACCACTGGTATCCCAACAGACAAAGTATCGTTTGATTTTACCGGTGATTCAGATCTGATCAAAAAGCTGAAGAGTCTGTCTAAACTGAAATGGAAAATTAAATACCAAGATTTTGATGGCAATGATGATCCTAACAATAACTGGAAGGAAAATATTGATGCCAAGGATGTGCGCCGGTTCTCTGGGCTTATCATCAACCTGGCCTATCTGTTTCAGGCAGAACAAACCCAGACAGCATTTTTGGCTGAACCGATTACTGGTAACAATAAGGTAGCATTAACTGCGGAGCAAAAGCAGGAAGCATTTAAAAAGATAATAGATATACCAGAATTCAACTGCGGCGTAGTGGTAAATGTTTCCGGCCTGGGCGGTGGGTCGACCTTTGGCGTGGCTAACCATGTGTTAAGAGACTACCTGACCCTCGACATCTGTTTTGTTGCTGTACATG
>NZ_JBFTRT010000046.1:0-23776 GCF_056399685.1 Pedobacter sp. 01N416 | reverse complement strand
AATTCATTCAGCGTGTACTCTTTTTGTGCCATAATAATTTGTTTTCCGTTTTTAAGATATCTGTTATTTTAAATATTCCCTTAAACTATAAATTATAAACTAGAAGTATAGTAGATTAATGCCGATTTTTCTCCACAATTGTGGCTAACTGCACACAACAAACAAACTAATTGGATATGAGCACTTTAATTTCTTTAGACACCCTGGCCGCAACCTGAGAGGCGGTAACCACAAAGTGTTCGTGCGCTAAAGCATCGCCTGCTTTTCCATGAATATAACAAGCTAAAATAGCGGCATCTGTTGCGGTATATTTCTGTGCTACAAAGCCTGCAATAATGCCCGTAAGAATATCGCCCATTCCCCCTTGCGCCATTGCCGCATTGCCCGTAGGATTGATGAGTACCTTACCTGTAGGCAGGCAGATAAAAGTATACTGGTTTTTAAGCACGATAACGATCTTCCGTTGTCTGGCCTGTTCTATAGCCTTTTGCACCCTGTCCCACCAATTATCATGTTCACCGAATAACCGATCGAACTCTTTCATGTGTGGGGTAAGAATGGTATTTGCGGCAAGTTTATCCATTAGATCGGGCCTTTCGCCCAGAATATTTAAAGCATCGGCATCAATAATCATTGCTTGGTTGGCCATGACCAAGCTTTCGAGCAGTTTTTCATTCTCAGCCTCTGTACCTAAACCTGGGCCAATAGCAATTGCCTGATATTTCTTGGGGTTCTCTATCCGCGTGTATTCGTCTCTTGGTAGTGCCATTACTTCTGGTAAGGTTGTATTTAAGGCGATTAATCCACTTTGCGGGATACAGGCTGTGGTTAATCCCGCCCCTGCGTGTAAACAGGCCATCGAAGACAATAAAGCCGCACCCATGGTATTGGTATTTCCCGCGATAATCAATGCGTGGCCGTAAGTACCTTTATGGCTGAACAATTTTCGGGGATTCAGGATCTTTTCAATATCACTTTCTTCCACCAAATAAAAATCTGCCTCTTGTTTTTGGATAAAAGCCTCATCCAGATCAATATCAACCACCTCATATTTTTCAGCCGCCATGGCCGACTCAGGGAAGAAAAAGTTAATCTTCGGCCGTTGAAAACAAATTGTTTTATAGGCTTTTATACCGTTGTAATCTTTAGGCAGCTTGCCTTCCGCAAAAAAACCAGTAGGTACATCAACTGCATACACTTTTTTATTCAGCTTGTTAATGACCTGAACCAGTTGTTCATATTCTCCGCTTAAAGGTTTATTTAAACCAGAGCCTAAAATGGCGTCGATAATTAAATCGGCTTTCAGATTCTTTACGTCAGAAACCTGGTTGACAATCGTTTTTTTGCATCTCGTTTCTTCAATCCGTTGTAGGTTGATGGCAAAATCATCGCTTTGTTTTTTACTGAAGTTGATGATGTAAACTTTTATATTCTCGTATCCGTTAGCGATAAGCAAATGGGCAATGGCTAATCCATCTCCACCATTATTTCCTTTCCCGCAGAATATAGCTACGCTTTTATTGGTATCGAACTCATCTCTCAAAAAAGTTTGAACAAAAGCCCTCGCAGCTTTTTCCAACAGATCGATTGATGCTATTGGTTTATTCGCAATCGTAAACTGATCGGCATTACGCATTTGGGCAGAAGTAAGCAATGTTCGCATATAACTAAGATAAGGTTATACAGCTATAATGCCAAAGATGGGATTTTGTTTGATTTTTTATACCCAGGGTGCTAGTATTCCAAAATAATTTAAGGTACTGTCTTTTAATTTTTATACCTTTTGCCAATCTTTAGCGTTGTCTATTGAATTAAATTAAATCTCAAAACAATGAATCAAAAACCATCGAATGCATTCGTGGCAGCTGCCTGGATTGCATTAGGTATCGGAATGATCGGCTTTATTGTAGGCCTATGGCGTTCTGATATGCTTCTTAATGAAAAAGGATATTATTTTACCGTATTGATGTTTGGCCTTTTCGCCGTAATCTCTTTACAAAAAGCTGTTCGCGATAAATTGGAAGGAATTCCGGTTACTGAAATTTATTATGGTATCAGTTGGTTTTCTACGCTCTTAACCATCACCTTATTGGTAATCGGTTTGTGGAATGCTACTTTGCTGCCCAGCGAAAAAGGATTTTATGCCTTTGCCTTTTTACTCTCCTTATTTGGTGCCATTACAGTGCAGAAAAATACGAGAGACAGCCAGATCGTGAATAAAAACCGCGATTCGGAATAGCCAAAACAGCTTATTCTTAACGAATTTTATTAAAACCAATGCCCAGGCATTGGTTTTTTATTTTTAACCAAAAACGAAATATATTATCCCCTTAACTAAAAAATAATTACTACTTTAAACATCAGATACCGAAGCTAATAGTTTATCATTTTCGAGCAAATAATATAAACCTATTTAAATCTTGTAAATCCTGCCAATGGAACAAAAAGATAGCTTAAAAAAAACACTTACCCCTTTTATGTTGTGGGGACTTGGCGTTGGATATGTGATTTCGGGAATGTATTTCGGTTGGAACTTAGGCCTCGAAAAAGGTGGCACACTGGGTATGGCCATTGCAACGGTTGCCATTATGGTGATGTATGTTACCTTTAGCTTTAGCTATGCCGAACTGGCCTGTGCTATACCAAAGGCTGGTGGTGTTTTCGATTATGCCAATACAGCATTGGGCAAAAACATCGGTTTTATTGTCGGTATTGCCCAAATGGTCGAATTTATATTTGCACCACCCGCTATTGCATTTGCCATTGGCGCTTATTTTAATGCCTTCTTTCCACAGGTACCCATTCTTACCAGTGCAATTGCGGTGTACTTTATCTTTACTGCCCTAAATATATACGGTGTAAAAGCTGCAGCTTCGTTCGAAGTAATTATTACCATTTTGGCCGTTGGTGAGCTGTTATTGTTCTCAGGCATTACATTGCCTAAATTTCATGCAGAAAACCTGGTCAATAACAATTTCCCGAATGGCTGGAGCGGTGTTTTTGCTGCCATCCCCTTTGCCATCTGGTTTTTCCTGGGTATTGAAGGCGTTGCAAATGTAGCCGAAGAAACCAAGAACCCACAGCGAGATATCGGCAAGGGTTTTGGTTGGGGCATATTTACTTTGGTTGTTTTATGTGTGCTTGTTTTTATCTCCACCATTGGCATTGGCGGTTGGGAAGCCATTGTGTATAAAAATGGAAAATCGGGCGAAACCTCTGATTCGCCTTTACCACTCGCCCTTTCGATGATCACAGGCGATAACCACCTGATGTATCATTTACTCATCACGGTTGGGTTATTTGGCCTGGTAGCCTCCTTTCATGGATTGGTTTTAGCAGCCGGCCGTTCTACTTACGAGATGGGCCGTGTAAAAAGTATCCCAGCTATCCTCGGAAAAATTTCTCCTAAATTCCAAACACCTGCAAATGCATTAGTTGGCAATATGGTGATTGGTATCATTGCACTTTTATCAGGTAAAACTGCCGAAATTATTATCATTTCTGTATTTGGCGCATTAACTTTATACATCATCTCGATGATTTCGGTAATGGTACTTAGGAAAAACAAACCAGAAATGGCACGGCCTTTCAAAACGCCAATTTATCCGTTATTTCCCATTATTGCCTTAATTATTTCCTGCGTTTCTTTCATCGCAATGCTGATTTATAATCTTAAATTGGGTTTAATTTATTCGGGTATCGTTTTGGGCATATTTCTTCTATATAAAATATTTAAAAAGGCAGATTAATGAATACGAGCAAAGAAATTCTAGATTATGTTAAAAATCATCCTTCTGGAAAAGTAAAATTAGCCGTTGCCGATATCGACGGTATTTTAAGGGGGAAATATGTAGCTGCCGAAAAATTCGCATCCCTGGTTGAAGGCCGATTGGGTTTCTGTGATGTTACCTTTGGTTGGGATGCAGGTGATGTGGCTTATGAAAACGGAAAATATACAGGTTGGCATACCGGCTATCCCGATGCACAGGTTAAAATCGACTTGAGTACCTTTCGGAAAATTCCCTGGGAAAATGACGTGCCGTTCTTTTTGGGCGATTTTATTAACGATCAGGATCAGGCAAATTTTGTCTGTCCGAGGCAGTTGCTAAAGAAAGTAATTGCAGAATGCGAAAGTGAAGGATTTTCGCCCCTTTTTGCACAGGAATTTGAATGGTTCAATTTTTCGGAAACGCCGGAAACAATCCAGGAGAAAGGTTTCGTTAATTTAAAACCTTTAAGCCCAGGCATGTTTGGTTACTCCATTTTAAGGAGCACCTACCGAAACGAGTTTATGAGCGATCTGTTCGAACTGCTAAATAAATTCGATATCCCGATTGAAGGTTTGCATACCGAAACCGGGCCCGGGGTTTACGAAGCAGCCATCAAATATGCTCCTGCTTTGCAAGCTGCAGACCAGGCTATATTATTTAAAACAGCCGTAAAAGAAATCGCATATAAACACGGTATCCTTGCCACATTTATGGCCAAAATAAGCGAAAACTTACCGGGATGCAGTGGTCATGTGCACCAAAGCCTCTGGGATGCAGACAAGAAGATCAATTTGTTCTATGATGAAAAAGATGCAGATAAAATGAGCGAAATAATGAAAAGTTATATCGCTGGTCAATTGCATTGCCTTCCATACCTTTTACCAATGATTGCCCCTACCATAAACAGTTACAAACGTTTAGTTGAAGGCGCATGGGCACCAACTACGGTAACATGGGGAATCGATAACCGTACAACGGCATTACGTGCGCTACCAGGAAGCAAAAAGGCTTCGCGTTTAGAAACCCGGATAGTGGGTTCGGATACCAATCCTTATTTAGCACTTTCGGCCTGTTTGGCGGCTGGAATGTACGGTGTTAAAAATAAATTAAAACTCGAACAACCGGCCACCAAAGGAAACGGATATACCGATTTATCGAACGGCACACTATCGCGTAATTTATTTGAAGCAACGCAAAAGATGAAAAATTCTGATCTGGCCGCAGCATTGTTGGGCGGAGATTTCGTTGATCATTTTACCATGACCCGCGAATGGGAATGCAAGCAATATGCTAAAGTAGTAACCGATTGGGAGCTAAAAAGATATTTAGAAATTATTTAGTTTGTAGAATCGTTATTCTGAACATTAATAGCCATCATTCTGAACTTGACTCAGAATCGTTTTCGGGATAGATGTGACAGCAAAACGCGAACTTGAGAAAACAAAAGGTAACAAAAAACAATTGTCATGATATTTGATAAAATCCATCAGTTTAATTTCCCTACAACCATCCGTTTTGGCGCTGGCGCAGTAAAAGAGTTACCCGCCTACTTAAGCAAGAACAATTTAAAGGCCCCATTAATTGTAACCGACCCCACCATCTCGCAACTTCCCTTTTTTAAAACCATTGTTGAAGATTTAAAGGCAAAGGGTATTGCTGTCGAGGTTTTTAACGACATCCACAAAAACCCGGTAAAAAGTGATGTTTACAAAGGTACTGATGTTTGGGATGCTACCAATCGCGACAGTATAGTTGGTATTGGTGGTGGTGCAGCTTTAGATGTTGCCCGTGCAATTGTACTCCGCGTTAATCACCGCGAGGATTTATTCAAGTATGATGATTTAATCGGCGGCGATATCTACGTAACGAACGATGTTCCACATTTCATCACCATTCCAACTACATCAGGTACAGGAAGTGAGGTTGGCCGAAGCGCAATTATTGCCGATGATGAAACCCACCAGAAAAAAATCCTATTCTCGCCAAAATTAATGGCGCAGATTGTCTTTGCAGACCCGGAGTTAACTATGGATTTGCCGCCCTTTATCACTGCCGCAACAGGTATGGATGCATTGACACATAATATGGAAGCTTATCTGGCTAAAAATTTCCACCCGATGTGTGATGGAATCGCGCTGGAGGGAATTTCGTTAATCAAAGATGCTTTGGAACGGGCAACCAACAATCCTGATTTAGAAAGCCGCAGTAAAATGTTAATGGCTTCGATGATGGGCGCAATTGCTTTTCAAAAAGGTTTGGGTGTAGTGCATTCACTTGCGCATCCGCTTTCTTCATTGTTAGATACCCATCACGGATTGGCTAATGCAGTGAATATTCCTTACGGTATGCAGTTCAATGTTGCTGGTTTTGAAGATCGTTTTAAAAAAATTGCCCGTACGTTGGATCTCAAGGATGAAAATGGTGAAGCCGTTGTAAAATATCTGTTCGATTTAAATACAAAAGTGAATATTCCGCATAAATTGAGTGATATTGGCGTTAAAAATGAACATATAGAAACACTTGCCGATTTAGCCTTTGCAGATTTTGCACATCCAAACAATCCTAAACCGGTAAGCAGAGAAGATTTTAAACAATTGTATTTAACCGCACTATAGATTAGGATTGCTTGATTATAGGATTTTAGAATTATTAACCCATTAAAATCAGTGTAATCTAAAAATCGGTGTAATCACCCCAAAGGAAAAAAATAAATCAGTGGAATTAATTAATATGTCTGATAAAATAATAATTGGTGTTACCGACTGTAGTAAATTCGACATCTATCGGGATTGGGTTTTATCCTACAACAAAAGTGTGGAGGTAATCCAACTGGGGTACAAGCTCAACAATTTCGATGAGGTCAGAAAATGCAATGGTATCGTTTTAACTGGAGGAGAAGACGTTCATCCCCGTTTTTACAATCAGCCTGAATATTATCCTTATTGTTATGAAGATGATATTGATGAAAAACGTGACGAGTTTGAATTTAAGGTTTTAACCTATACCGAAGCCAATTCTGTCCCTGTTTTAGGCATTTGTAGAGGCATGCAGGTGGGTAACGTATTTTTTGGCGGAACTTTAATCCCTGATATCCCAGCCTGGGGAAAATTCGATCATTCAAAAATGCACGATAAATCAGATCGATATCACGAAATCATCGTCAATCCTTCCTCATGGCTGAACCAGATTGTGAATACAGATAAAGGCTTAGTGAACAGTAACCATCACCAGAGCACCGATAAAACAGGGAAAAGTTTGGTGGTGAGCGCAATATCACCAGATGGTGTTACAGAAGCCATGGAGCGGATGGAACCCGAAGGAAAATCCTTTCTGTTATTTGTACAATGGCATCCCGAACGGTTAAAAGACCAGCAAGGACCCTTTAGCAAAAACATACATGAGGCTTTTATTAATGCGATAAAGTTAAATATCAACCACAGATAAAAAGGATAAACACAGATTGTAGTCATTAAGCTAATTTAGGATGTTAGCCCTAAACCCTTTTTAAAAATCTGTGTTCATCTGTGAAAATCTGTGGTAAGAAAATGAATAACATGCAGATCATCAACCCAGCAACAGCAGAAATTATTACCAGTTTAGCGGAAGATAACTCATCTACGCTTCAAACTAAATTAGATGCTTTAAAAAAAGCTCAACCACAGTGGGCCAACAAAACCCTTGGCGAAAGGATTTCGGCTATTGCTCGGTTTAGTGATTTACTAGAAGCTGGCATAGAAGAATTGGCATCGGTATTAACGAGCGAAGTAGGCAAGCCACTCCAACAATCGCGCAACGAAATTAATGGCGCAAGAGCCCGCATCAAATGGATGTTGACCAATGCCGAAAAATACCTGGCCGATGAAATAATGACCGATGAACCAGGACTCAAAGAAATCATTAAATACGAACCGCTGGGTGTAGTTTGTAATATCTCAGCCTGGAATTACCCTTATCTTGTTGGGGTAAATGTATTTATCCCAGCTTTATTGAGTGGCAATGCTGTAATGTACAAACCCTCAGAATATGCCACTTTAACCGGAATCGAGATTGAAAAAATGTTAAAAAAAGCAGGGGTACCTGATGATGTTTTCCATATCGCTATTGGCGCAAAAGAAACGGGAGCGGCATTATTAGAAATGGGTTTTGATGGTTATTTCTTTACTGGCTCTTATAAAACAGGAAAATTTATCTACGAAAAAGTAGCATCGAAAATGGTTCCCTGTCAATTGGAATTAGGTGGAAAAGATCCATTGTACATTGCCGAAGATGTAACCGATGTTGCTTCTGCTGCAGTTGGTACGGCCGATGGCGCTTTTTACAATAACGGACAAAGTTGTTGTTCAGTTGAGCGCATTTATGTGCATGAGAAAAATTATGAAAATTACTTAAATGCCTTTGTTACCGAAGTTAAGAGCTGGAAAATGGGCCAACCAACAACCGATGGTGTATATATTGGCGCCTTAACACGGAAAGAGCAGATTTTGGTATTGGAAAACCAAATTAAGGATGCCTTAAGTAAAGGTGCAACATTATTAACTGGCGGAAAGGCCATTGCAGGAAAGGGCTATTATTTTGAACCAACAGTGCTAACAGATGTTACCAATGATATGCTGGTGATGCAGGAAGAAAGTTTCGGACCGATTATCGGAATTATGAAGGTGAAAGACGATGCAGAGGCCTTAAATATGATGAAAGATACGGACTATGGCTTAACGGCATCGGTTTATACAGCCGATCAGGCAAGGGCTGAAAAAATACTGTCTCAGCTTGACACGGGTTCGGGTTATTGGAATTGCTGCGATAGAGTGAGTGCAGCACTGCCCTGGAGCGGAAGAAAATATTCGGGCATAGGGGCTACATTATCGCATCAGGGATTAAGAGCTTTTACTAAACCAAAAGGCTATCATTTAAGGGGATAACAAAATGTTCTATTTTAAAAAGATACATCTTCTCGATGAGTCAGAGCAGCAAAATCTGGAAAAAGGATTAAGAAGCAAAAGTCTGAAAAGAAGTCAGATGTTAGATTTTGTTTTCGAGACATCAAACATTGGTACCGATAAATATTTTTTGGGTAACGAAGGCAAAAAAGATCTAAAATTAACGCGGATTAAAACCTCCTTCGAAAGTTTTTTCCCAAAGATTATTATAAGCTTCCCTAAAGAAACAGCTACAAAATATTATAAATTTAGATTGTCTATTCTATCAACTGTTACTCTAGGGGTGCTTTCCCTTTTATTGTTCACTTCTTTTTTAGATGTAGTAATAAATCAGAAAAATGCCGAAGCTTTTTTAATAACTACGATATTATCCTTAATTTATTTTTTATTCATTTTACTGGAGTTGAAGATTACAAGAAACAGAATTTATAAGATTACAAATCCTGACAAATGATGTTAATACGATGTCAAAAAATCTAGCTGTATTCTGATGGAAGACAAACAACTTATTGAAGGCGAAATTGCCGATTATTTGTTAACAGATGATGGAATACTCATTTCTTACAGTAAAAGCATTTTACGTACGGTAGAAAATATTTCGGCCAATGTTGAACTGGTGAAGAAAATTACTGCGAATAAGAAAGTTCCACTGTTAATTTACTTAAAAAATTCTCCTGTTCCAGACAAAGAAACACGAAAGTTTTCTACGGAGCAATTGCCTCAAATTTATACGGCTATGGCGATGGTTTCGAAACCCGGTTTAGCCCAATTGATTATGAAGATCCTCTTTAAGTTTCAAACCCCTCCTATCCCAATTAAATCATTTACGGATGACGAGAAAGCTATGGAGTGGTTGAAAAAGTTTTTGTAATTTAAACTTTAATAATATAATTTGCTTTGGTTAATTACCTTGGTTTCTATAACGAAAAACAATATTTTCAAGGCGTTTAATGCTATTTTATTAAATTCACCGATAATTAACGCTCATGAAAAAAAATATCGCATATTGTCTTTTAATCTGTACGGCGTTTTCCTGCCAAGATGCAGAAAGGCCTACAAAAAGTAAAGATGACACCCCTCCTGCACTGGCAGATGAAGAATCTTATAATATCGTTTCGAAGCGGGGCAGAGAAGACCTGATCGACAACCTTTATGCTGAAATAATAGCTAAAGATTTAGCATTAAAAAAAGTTGATGATAACATTAGGGAAATTGAAGATGGCCAAAGCGACTCCTTAAAAAAATTCAATAGCTACGATGAAAAAAACCAAGATTATTTTGTCTCAGCAAATGCCCATGTAAAAGAAATTCAAGACTCCGTTTTAAGAAAAACCTTAACAGCTTTAATCGCTAAAAACATGGAAGCATATAAGGTAAGAACTCTTCAATACAAAAAATTAGCCCGTTCGATTGATACTAAAGCATCATCACTTAACGACTTGTCGCTAGCTTTAAAAATTTCTAGAACACTACCATTAATAGAAAAATATCAGAAAGAAAATCTACCGGGTAATAAATCTATTTTAAATTTATCATCCAAAATTGATCAAACCATTAAACTTGCCGATACACTTTACAAGAAGAAGACACAATGATCCCCTTAGAAGACATCCGCAAAAACTATGAAAAGTATGATGATACTACAATTCTAAAAATTATTTCAGGAGCTAAAGGGTTACGAAAAGAAGTTGTAGCCTTATTGAACGATGAAATCATAAAAAGGAATTTAGATACTAAACTGATCAAATTTGTAGAAGAAGAAACTAACCTTTACGAGGGAGTCGAAAGGACGAACTTAATTAACGAGATCAAGAATTCTGTTTGTACCCATTGTAACAATGAAAACGAATTATATGGCTATACCTTTAATACGATAATATCCTACCTGATTTGGTATAATCATGAACAAAAACTTCAAATCATATGTTCAACATGTGCAAAAAGTTTTCGTTTAAAGAGTATGCTCACCACACTTGCATTAGGCTGGTGGTCGAGGCCAGGCCTTTTTGGTACGCCTGCCACACTTATTTCAGATCTCATAGAAATCTTCAGAAAGGAAAAGTACAGCCAGCGGGTAATCGACTATTTCATTGATGAAAATACTGGAAAAATCAGACGTATGGAAAAAGGAAAAGGTATGCTAACAGCTCTTATTAAGAAATTTAACCAAAAAAAGGTAGAATCAGAAGACTAAAATTTGCTATTACACTATTAATAAATTTAATGCATGATCACTCCAGATAGCAATCAGAAGAATTGGTTAATTAAACAGAGCTATTTTGATCGAAAGCCTAAAAATTTATCATTTACGCCACAATCAATACTATTTGGTAGTCAAAAATTATCAGTCCCCACAATAACTGATTTATCTAAAGAAGAGCCTTTAGAATACCGTTTTGGAATTAAATGGATTAGAGGATTTGAATTTATCGTAGGGAGAAAGTATCAATTATTGATTAAGAACAGCGATGGGGAAATGATCAAAATAAGTTTCGGTTCTTATTATGGCATCAATAAAGTCCATTTGTATAATCAATATGCCGAAATATTAAACCAATTATGGGAAAGCTATTTCGATGGGTTAGTGGACCATTATTTAGCACTGTTTAGTCAAAAAACACCATTCATTTTGGCAAATGTGACTTTCGAGGAATCTGGCATCAAAATTAAATCCGCAAACTTTATTAAGGAAGAAGAAAAGTCGTTGCTTTGGCCTGATGTAGGCACCAAAAATTACCGCACCTATTTTGCCATCTTTTCAAAACAAAACCCATCAAATATCAATAAAGGATATAGTTATTTAGATGATTGGAATACGGGAGTTTTATATAGTGTTATTGAAACGATATTAAAAGGATTTGAGGCAAAATAGTCTCAAAAAGGAATCAATAAACAACACTATTTATTCTAAAAGATTCTTCACTGCGTTCAGAATGACAAAAAAATTTACGTGTCTTCACGAACCATCGTAAACTTAGCTCATCGCCTAGTAATGCAACCCATTTGTGGTTAAGTCTTCTACTCCGCTCAGGCTGACAAATCTCTAATTATGGCATAAATTCAATCACAATTTTTATCCAAACCAAACGTTATGCGCTCCGCGCTTTGCTTCTTGTACATTTCCTTCCGCACAAATACCTCCTATTAAAATCTTTTTTAATAAATTGCGGATTATACTTATTCGGTTAACCCGCTTTAATTATTTTAATGAAAAAATTATTCCTGATTATCTCCTGCTGTTTTTTTTCAGCCAATACCTTCGCTCAATCTATTGTTACAGAAACTGAAATCGGCGATTCCGAAAGCGCGGTTGTGCAAACACCAATTGCCATCATCCCCGAGCCTGTATCCTTAATGAAAAAGGCAGGTACTTTTACCTTGCCAGAAAATGTAACCATCCAGACTGTTAAAAGTGGAGAATTAAAACAATCTATCGCTTACCTTTCTGACCGGATTACTACCGCTACAGGGAAATTTGTAAGCACAGTAAGTAATTCAAGTCACCCTACTATTAAACTGATTTTAAACACCCAGGAAGATACTCAACTCGGTAAAGAAGGCTACAGACTAAATGTTAACCCTACTCAGGTTGTAATTACAGCTAACCAGCCTGCGGGTATTTTTTATGGTGTTCAGTCATTGCTTCAACTTTTCCCGGCCGAAATAGAAAGTAAAGAACAGGTAAGCGGCATCAAATGGAAGGCGCCTTGCGTTGATGTAATAGATTATCCGAAATTGGGTTGGAGAGGTTTAATGTTCGATGTAGCCCGTCATTTTTTTACTAAGCAAGAAGTAAAGCAGTTTATTGATGACATGGTGCGTTATAAATTTAACCTGTTGCATTTGCACCTTGCAGATGATGAAGGCTGGAGAATCGAAATTAAAGGCTTGCCTAAATTAACCGAAGTAGGTGCATGGAGTGTTAAAAAAACCGGGACTTTTGGTGATTTTACGCCACCAACGGCGGATGAACCCCGTACTTACGGTGGCTTTTACACACAAGAAGATATTAAGGAACTTGTTCAGTATGCACAAGAACGTTTTGTAAACATATTACCAGAAATCGATGTCCCGGGGCATAGTTTAGCTATTATCGCTTCTTACCCTGAATTATCCTGCACACCCGATGCCGTTAATTATAAAGTGCGCTCAGGCGAGAAAATAATGGATTGGAGCCGTGGTGCGCCTCCAACAGCTTTACTTGATAATACGCTTTGCCCGGCAAACGAAAAAGTTTACGTGTTCTTAGATTCGGTACTTACCCAGGTAGCGAAACTTTTTCCTTTTGAGTACATCCATATGGGTGGTGACGAAGCACCTCATAATTTCTGGGAAAAGAACGACCAGGTTAAAGCCTTAATGCAAAGAGAAGGTTTAAAAACCATCCCTCAGGTTCAGGCATATTTTGAAAAACGTGTAGAACAGATCGTAATTTCGAAAGGCAAAAAATTTATGGGCTGGGACGAAATTCTTGAAGGTGGTGTATCGCCAACAGCGGCCGTAATGAGCTGGAGAGGAATGAAATATGGTATCCAGGCAGCGAACGAAAAACACAATGTGGTAATGAGTCCGACTGATTTTGCATAGTGAAACGCAGTGCAGATAAACAATTAATGATCGAGTTAACTCCAGAAATAGACGGTCTGGATATCTACTATAGCTTCGACAACTCTACTCCCGATCGCTTTTATCCGAAATATACAGCCGCATTACAGGTGCCAAAAGATGCCAGTATGTTACGTGTAATTACTTATCGTGGTAAACAACCCATTGGAAGATTGATCAGTATGCCTATAGCCGATTTACAAAAAAGAGCAAGATAAATACAACAAATTATAATGGGTAAAGAAATAGAGCGCAAATTTTTGATCGATCAGCAGCAGTGGGATAACCTGAGCAAACCAGAAGGAAAGCTTTTTAGACAAGGTTATTTACTTAGCGATAAAGATAAAACAGTGCGTGTAAGGGCAACCGAAACCAAAGGCTTTTTAACCATAAAAGGTCAAACGATTGGTGCTACACGAATGGAATACGAATATGAAATCCCAGTTGCCGAGGCCACAGAATTATTAGATAATTTCTCCTTATCTGAACTTTCGAAAACCCGTTACGAAATTCCGTTTAGCGGTAAGGTTTGGGAAGTAGACGTATTCTTAGGCGATAATAAAGGTCTAACTGTCGCCGAAATTGAACTTGATAGTGAAGACGAAATATTCGATCTTCCAGATTGGGTAAGCAAAGAAGTTACTGAAGAAGAAAAATATTATAATTCCAATTTAACAGTTATTCCTTTTAAAGATTGGATTTAATTTTCAGCTCTCGCCTTTTTTTTACACCTGCGAGGGTTATTAGAATGATTTATCATTTCATTCGCGCTAATGGGTTACAATATTAAATCTCGACTAGCCTACTTTCCACTAACCAAAGGCTGTTTAAAAATTATTCATAAATAATTAAAGAAATTCACTTTCTAGTTAAACGCATTTCATATATTAGCTTTATCGAAGTCATCCCGCCGATAAAAAAAGGAAATTACTTTAATTTCTAAGCATTGTATTGTCAAATAATATCAATATAAAACCAAAAGGATGAAAACAACTAAATTATTAATGAGCATGGTTATTGCAACTACACTATTTTTTGTAGGCTGCAAACCAAACGATGCGGCCATCCAAGCTGCAATTCAAGCCAAAGAAGTAGCAGGTATTACGGTGGCCGTTGCCAAAGGCGAAGTAACTTTAACTGGTGAAGTTGATAATGAAGCCACAAAGGCCAAAGCAGAAGAAATCGCAAAGGCAGAAAAAGGAGTGAAAGCTGTAATCAACAATTTAACAGTGAAACCAGCAGATGTACCAGTGGTAATTGCCGAAGACTCCGCTTTAATTAAAAATGTTGCTGATGCAACCAAAGACTTCCCAACGGTGAAAGCTGAGGTTAAAGACGGTGTGGTTCTCTTAACCGGGGAGATAAAAAAAGCTTCTCTAATAACTTTAATGCAACATTTGAGCGCATTAAAACCTAAAAAAATCGACAATAAATTAACCGTTAAATAACCCGACCATGGCATTAGCAGATAAATATAAAACACTAACTGACGCAGCAACTGCGGCAGGTATAGCAGATTTAGCAGTAAGGGAGCAGGATGGGATTTTATACATAGATGGAACCGCTGCCGATGGCGCGACTAAAGACCACCTTTGGGAAGTTTACAATCAGATTGATCCAAATTTTACTTCAGGTGATCTGGTTCTGAATGTAAACGTGGCCATTGATGCAGCGGTTACGCACGCAAAAGTTATCACAGAGAGCAGTAATCTAAATATTCGTAAAGGTCCGGGAACCGATCAACCAATTGTAGGTAAGGCTGCACATGGCGAAGTAATTACCCTTGTAAACAGAAGTAACGATTTATGGTGGCTGGTACGAACTAACGATGGCGAAGAAGGCTATTGTTATGCGCAATATTTAGAAGCGCAGGCTTAAAAACGCGAACAGGTCTCGCAGGGTTCTGAAACTGTGAGGCCTGTTTTAAAATTAAATCAGCTGATGCTCGTGCGCAAAATTCAGCAAACCAACAATTGATTTAACGCCAGTTTTACGCCATATATTTTTACGATGGGTTTCTACTGTATGTTCCGAAATAAATAACATCTTGCCAATATCTGCAGAAGTGTATTCTTTGGCAATTAACCTAATAATTTCTACTTCTCGAGGTGATAAAATATTCGCTTCTCTTGTATGGTTTTCACGCTGGTAACCATTAATAAATTTAGCCGTAATGGAATTTTGTATATAGGTTTCGCCGAGCATAACCTTATTAATTGCTTTATGCAGTTCGTGAAACTTTACATTTTTTAAAAGATAGCCATTTGCTCCAAACTTGATCATTTTAGAAATATTGATAAAATCATCCTGCATGGAAAGCACAATAACTTTTATTTTGGGAAATTCTCTTTTAATCAATTTGGTTAAATCGGCTCCGATCTTCTCGTTAACACTCACATCGGCTACCACAATATCTGGCGTTTTAGCCCTGATCAATTGTTCGGCAAGTGCAGCAGAATTGGCCTCGCCAACAACAACAATACTTTCTGAATCACTTAGAATGGATTCAACATTATCCATTAATGCATCATAATCGTGAATTAAAAAGACCTTGATCTTTTCCATAAAGTTTAGTTTTAACGTTAACTATTTTCACCAGAAATTCAGGCAAAACAGTTTGAAGAGGTTTTAAACAAAAGGTTAATCGCTATTCAAAACCTACCCAATATTCTATCAAAAGCTTTAAATTTTATGTTTTTAACTAAGGTAGGTTGCATTTTGTTCTTAACATATTCCAATAAATTAGCCCCCTGTTTTTGCATAACGGTTGAGTGAAGCCATTTAGAAATACTGCGGTTATTTCTATTGCATGTTGGGAAACGATAAGAAGCCGTTACATGCCTGCAATATCCATCCTTTATAAACAGATTGAAAAATATGCTAAACAGCATCAATTTCAGGCCCAGAAACACAATAGTACTGCTTGAGCGCATAGTAATAATAAAGATGGTTAATTGTTTTGTTAATCTAATTTAAACAAAAATTTCATTTTGCTACTATAATTATCAATTTCTTAATACAAAAAAGCGCAAAGCCAGTATTGAATTTTACTGATCCTTGCGCTTTTATATTGTGATAAGTATCTTATTTGCTTAGCGGTATTGCCACATTTGGTTTAATAATACCTTTCAGTTCTACATCAAACACCAATGGCGTAAATGGATTAATTGGCCCGCCGCCGTTTTCACCAAAACCCAATCTCGATGGCAAAATCATTTTGATCTTACCGCCCACACCAATAAGTTGGATACCCTGAATAACGCCTTGCGGCAATTGCCCTAATGGCAGGCTACGCGGCACATATTGTACACTTTCGGAGAAGATTCCGGCTTCTTTTGCGATTTTAGCATTCGAAGTATCAAAAACATTTAATGTTCCATTCGATTTTTTATTGGTAAACTGGCCTGTGTAGTCCATTAATACCGTATCGGTTAAAGTTGCTCTTTCAGAATTACCCGGAGCAGAAATTACATATTGCAATCCAGATGGCGCAGTAGTTACCTTTAAATCATTCTCGGCMACGTATTTTGCAATTTTAGCAGGCTCTACCACTTTATTTTTTTCATTTAGCGCTTTGTACTCCGACTCAAAGAAAAGTCGTTTCTTCGCTTCGAAAATAGAATCAGGATCTTTCCCTTTATGCAATACTTTCTCAATTTTAATCGTAAAAGAAGCAATGTTTGATTTTAGTCCTTTTGGCTTAGGCTGGCCTGAATATTTCTCCATAGAATCCAGGTTCAATTTAAAAACTGCACTGTCTCCTTCACCGAGCAGTTTCAATCCTGAAGCTAAATCGCCTTTAAACATCGATTTGCTAATGGCAAAGAAAGCCGGGCGCTCATTATCGTAAGTATTTACCATTACCGAATCGGGATTGGTATTGGTTTCTACTGTTTGAACACCATTTAACTTTACATAATCGCCATCCTGAATTTTCGGCTTACCTTCACTTTTATAGATCTTGTAAGTCATATCTCCTTCACCCTTTTCGAATTTGTTACAGGCCGACAGGCCTAGTGCCGCCGCCAAGAGAATAATAATTCCGTTCCTCATTTAAATTTATTTATTAAAAAACAGCAGTTAGATCTTTTTCAAAATGCCCACTATTTTATTAGATCACTACAAAGATAGGTTATAATAAGTTTTTATAAATCTTTGAAACGTTTTATTTCTTGGCTCAGTATTAAAAAATAATAAACAAAAAAAATCCTGCTTAAATAATAAGCAGGATTTTAAAATATTTTTAAGAAATTATTTTTTAACTACAGGAGCAGGCATTTGAACTGGAGCTGCTGCAGCTGGTTTTCCTTTGATAATATCTTTGATTTCTAAATCGAAAGCAATTGGGCTGAAAGGCATGATACCTACCTGAGGTGCACCTTGCTCGCCATAACCTAAGTTAGAAGGGATAATTACTTTAATTTTACCACCTTTACCAATTAACTGTAAAGCTTCAGTAAATCCTGGGATTGTACCGCCAACTGGCATTTTTTGAGGACCGTAAGGTTTACCTGGTTTAAATTCGTTTTCTGCTTTAGCCAATTTCTCATCACTTGTATCGAAGATTTTATATTTACCATCTTTACCTTTTTTAGTTACTCTACCAGTATAATCAATTAATACGGTATCGCCTAAAGCTGGTTTTTCTGCACTGCCTGGTTTTTCTATAATGTAGTGTAATCCACTCGCAGTAGTTTTGGTTTCTAATTTAGTATCTTCTAAATAACTTTTTAATTTAGCAGGTTCGGCAGCTTTCTTTTTTTCTGAAGTAGCTTTGTAATCGGCCTGGAAAAACTCCTGAGCTCTTTTGTTAAAAGTAGAATCAGCTTCACCAGTTTTTTTCTTGAATACTTTTTCGATTTTCACCGTAAAAGTGATGTACTTATCATTTTTGAACTGCTCTGGTTTAGGTTGTTTACTATGAAGTGCCATAGTATCTAAGTTTACTTTAAAAGTAGCACTATCGCCTTCTCCAAACAATGTTAAAACATCGTTCATATCACCAGCATACATTTTTTTCTGTGCAGGAAATACTGCAGGAGTTTCACTATCGAAAGTGCTTGATAAAACTGAATCTTTATCGTTTTTCTGGATAAAATTCATTTTAACGATATCGCCTTCTTTGATTTTCTCGTTACCAGCTGAGTGGTGAATGGTATACAATAACCCACCGGCTCCCTTTTTCTCTTTGTTACATGCCGCTAAACCTAAGGTGGCTGCTGCTAGAATAATAATTCCCTTTTTCATTTATTTAATTTGACTTTTTTAAGTTTATTGTTTTATTTCTTGTGTTTAAGCAATCAATTGTTCTTTATATTCTGCTAATATCGTTTTAAATTCGTTTACTACATCAGCCAAGGGTTTTTCTGTTGCGCCACCTGCTGCATTCCTATGTCCACCGCCATTAAAATATTTTTTACAGATTTCGTTGGCCGGAAAATCGCCTGTAGACCTAACAGATAATTTAACTTTATCCGGACGCTCAATAATTAATGCGGCTAAACGGATGCCATTAATCGATAATGCGTAGTTTACCACGCCCTCTGTATCGCCGGTTGCACTATGGTATTGTGCCAGTTCTTCTTTTGTAACGGAAATAATGGCGGTATTGTATTCTCTTATAACTTCTAACTTGTTCGACAGGCAATAACCCAAAAAGCGCAAACGATTTTCGCTTGCATTATCGTATACCAATTGATGGATTTTCCAGTGCTCGGCACCAAGATCTATCAGATCAGCTGCAATACGGTATACCTCGGCTGTAGCTGATGGAAAACGGAAAGATCCAGAATCGGTCATGATACCGGTGTACAAACAGGCTGCAACATCTTTGTTGATGCCAGCTTTATCCTCCAATTGGTTAACAATAAAATCGTAAACCAACTGCGCAGCAGCACAGGCGTTAATATCCCAGTGGCGGTAATCATCAAAATCTTCAGGTTCGAGGTGATGATCGATCATGATTTTTTTTGCTCCTGCTGCTCTAACCAATTCGCCTAATTCATTAATCCTACTTAGGGCATTAAAATCAAGGCAAAAAATGAGCGAGGCTTCATCCACTAACTTGGCTGCCTTTTCTTGCTCTTCTGTAAAAATAATTACATCACCATTATCTGGCATCCAATGTAGAAAGGTAGGATAATCTGTTGGTGTGATTACCTTAACATGATGGCCTTTTTGAATTAAATATCCATATAACCCCAGAGATGAACCCATCGCATCGCCATCGGGTTTGTGATGCGTGGTGATCACAATTCGTTGTGGCGTAGCCAATAATGTTTTTAATTCAGTTAGTGTAAGCATATATTTTTTGCGCTGCAAAGCTAAGTAAATTTAGATTAGGATTAAAGGATTTTAAGATTAGTAGGATCATAGTTTTAAAAGAGATGGAGATTAACAGGATTATACAGCATAAAAAAAGCTCAGTTAGCCATTTGAAGCCTAATTATCCATTACTAACCTCGATTCGCGACCGAAAAACAATGTTTATTGATTATTCATCAATTAAAACGTATTTTTGCAAAAAATTTGATATCAAAAGCACAATGAGCACTAACAGAACTTTTACCATGATCAAGCCTGATGCAGTAGCAAACGGCCATATCGGATTGATCATTAACGACATTACTAATGCTGGTTTCAAAATCATCGCATTAAAATATACTAAACTTACAGACGAAACTGCTGGTCAGTTCTATGCTGTTCACGCTGAGCGTCCTTTTTACAAAGATTTAGTAAGCTTTATGTCTTCAGGACCTATTGTTGCTGCTATTTTAGAAAAAGACAACGCCATTGAAGATTTCAGAAAATTGATCGGTGCTACTAACCCAGCTGAGGCTGCAGAAGGTACAATCCGCCAGAAATATGCAAAATCAATCGATGCTAATGCGGTTCACGGTTCAGATTCTGATGAGAATGCAGAAATTGAAGGTAACTTCTTCTTCAAAGCAGACGAACGTTTCTAGTTTTCAACACAAAAAACTTACAATAAAACCCCGAATATTCGGGGTTTTATTGTTTTATCTATTTTGTATCTTTCGGCCTTAAAATATAATCCACCATTTTAAACCCGTTTGAATTAATTACACATAAAATAACCAATGAAACCATCATGATTTACAAATAACCCATGATCGCTTCATCACAAATGAAAACAATTTAATACGAATGAAAAGAATTTTTTTAGCGGTATGTCTATCCGGTATCGCTGCTGCATCTTATGCACAAACCAAAACAGCAGCAAAGAAAGCTGTTGCAAAAAAACCAACCACAGCCGCAAGTAAAACATCAACCTTTACAGCGGGTTTAAAATCTACTTTAGATTCTACCAGTTATGCTTTTGGTACTTCTATTGGTGCGGGATTAAAAACAACTGGCCTTTCTACCTTAAACTACGAAGTACTGTTAAAAGGACTAAAAGATGCATTTACAGGAGGCAAGGTTATTTTAACGCAGCAGCAGGCGCAACAATGTATTAATGAGGCATTAGCCAAAGCATCATCAGTAAAAAATAAAGCTGAAGAAGCAGCAAATAAAATTAAATATGCACCAATTATGAAAGAAGGACAAGATTTCTTAGAACAAAACAAAAAACGTGCAGGTGTACAAACAACTGCAAGCGGCTTACAATACGAAGTTTTAACTGCTGGTACTGGCGTTAAACCACAGGCTACCGATTCGGTACTGGTACATTACAAAGGAACATTATTAAATGGAAAACAATTTGACAGCTCTTATGATAGAGGCGAACCGATTTCTTTCCCACTAAACCAGGTAATTAAAGGCTGGACAGAAGGTGTACAATTAATGCCTGCCGGTTCTAAATACAAATTTTTCATTCCATATGATTTAGCATATGGAGCGCGTGGTGCCGGACAGGATATTCCTCCTTACAGCACTTTAATCTTCGAGGTTGAATTGTTAAAAGTAAACGGGAAATAAAAATTTATATTTATGCAGTCGGATATTACCATCTGGCTGTTTTTTTGAACTGGAATTAAAACAGTTCAGTCAAAAAGCATGTTGAATACCGTGTCAGATGGTAACATCTGACACCACAAAAAAAGTAGATTTGAATGTGCGGTCAGATGTTACCATCTGGCCGTTTTTTATTTAAAATATTTCAAAACTGCAATAGTAGGATCAGTAACGTGAAAGATGGTAACAYCTTACACCACGACCAGGACGATTCCAGGCAAATAAGTCATTTACCAAAACTTTCTCCTGTATTCAATGTTAGCTATTACAAATAATATGAATATGAAAAGAGCATTCCCTTTAGTACTGATCGCATTTTTATGCACTACCTTAAGCAGTTGTGAACTCGTAGAAGGTATATTTAAAGCCGGCGTTTGGGTGGGCGTAATTGTAGTTGTAGTAGTGGTTGCACTGCTGATCTGGATTTTATCGAAGGTATTTGGAGGAAGGGGCTAATTTCTCAGCCCAAACTCTTGAGTCTTAATCCAATTCGAATCTGTCACGTTGAGCTTGTCGAAACGCTTGAAACTGCATTAAACAGGTCTTTCGACAGGCCCAGGACGACAATTTTATATTAACTCTACCGTTTCTTTATACTTATAAAAAAACCATATCGGTAATTACCACACTACCGGCGTGTTCATTCAGTTTTTGGATAATGCCCTGGCGAACCATAACCAATTCATTTTTGATTACCGAAGATTCGATGCGTAGGAACAATTTCTTATCGTGGATGTAGATCTGCTTGGTCCTGTTGGCTATGGCGGTGCCCATAATCTCTGGCCAGATAGACAAGATTGAAGTTTCGTCGAATTTACGGCGCAAACGGTATACATCCAGCATTTTGCTGATGGCATCTTTTACTGTAACATCATTGGGTTTACGCATTTTGTATAGTTCCGTTATCTACTTCGAACAAAGTTACATCAACTTCTATTTTTTCAAAAATTGATTTTACCCTTTCTCTTCCTGTATCTGTAATAAATATCTGCCCAAAATCATGGTGGGAAACCATTTGCATCAATTTTTGAACCCGGTTATCATCCAGCTTATCAAAAATATCATCCAACAAAAGCAAAGGTTTAAATCCCTTGTTTTTGGCGAGGTAAGCATATTGGGCAATCTTCAAAGCAATTAAAAAAGATTTCTGCTGACCTTGGGAACCAAACTTCTTTAACGGCATGCCGCTGATCACAAAAGCCAGTTCATCTTTATGGATACCAGTTGTGGTACGCTCCAGTACACGGTCTTTCTCTACCGATTTCTTTAACAGCTCTTCGAAAGTAGCCTCATTCAATTGCGATTGATAATTCAGCGCTACAATTTCCCTGTTTTCGGTAAGGTAGGTATAATATTGGTTAAACAATGGAATAAACTCATCCATAAATGCCTTACGAATAGTGAATATCTTATTGCCGGCTATAATCAATTGCTCATCCAAAATTTCGAGCAGCGTAGGATCGTACTTTCTGGTAATCGCAATTTGTTTTAGCAAAGCATTCCGGTTTAACAGAATGCGGTTATAGGTAATCAGCTGATCCAGATAATGTGCGTCTGTTTGCGAAATAACATTGTCTATAAACTTTCTACGCTCCTCACTGCCTTCCATAATCAGGTTTACATCATAAGGCGAAACCATCACCACCGGAAAAAGGCCAACATGATCAGCCAATTTATCGTATTCTTTTTTATTGCGTTTAAACTGTTTTTTTTGGTTGCGTTTTACCCCGCAGGAAATTTTTTCGTTCTTTTCGTTACGATCAAAATCGCCCTGGATCATAAACACCTCTTCATTGGTTTTGATCTGCTGGCTATCGATGGGATTAAAGTAACTTTTACATAGACAAAGATAGTGAATAGCATCAAGCATGTTCGTCTTGCCAGAACCGTTATTACCCGTAAAAACGTTTACCGTTTCCGAGAAATGGAGATCTGCATCGGTATAGTTCTTGAAATTTAGAAGGGTAATATTTTTTAACCACATAAATATGTCACAAATTTACCGTTTTTTAGCCTCTTAACACCCATTGTTTAAAATAAACGTTAATAACACTTAAAAAAATTGTACTTTCATAGCAAGGAAAATTAGATGGTTGCACAAAAAATGTTAGAAGGGAATGTTCTATGGTCTTACGATCATGAACTAACCAATGAAGAAAGTTCAAGCTGGATTAAAAAAATCGCAGGCTTATTTTCGTTTTTAAAGCCAATTCACAATCACGAAGGCAATATTCTATTGGCCTCGAATGGCCTTTTCATCACCGGAGATGAACAATTGGAACTCCCATTATCTCATATAGAAGAAGTTTACATGGGCTTCGACGATTTATTTCCAGCTTCATCGGCAAAAAACTTCGGCGCATTCTGGCAACCCATTAGAATTAGATCTACGGTGAGCCGCTCCGAAAGCCAAACGGTGTACCTGGTGATTAACCACACTGGTATTTTTAGCGACAACCAAACCTGGTTTAACACACTGATTAGCTT
>NZ_JBFTRT010000045.1:0-21008 GCF_056399685.1 Pedobacter sp. 01N416 | reverse complement strand
CTTTAGCGGCATTAAAAGCTGGTAAATTAGACGATACCATTACAGGTGTTTTAGATACAGTAGCAAAAGAGATTTCAAGTAAATATTAATAAGATTTGAGACATGAGATTTGAGATTTGAGATTGGGCCGGAAACGTCTCACATCTTATATCTCACATCTCACATCTAAATAAAGAATGGCTAATTTAAAAGAAGTAAGAAACCGGATTGCATCGGTACAATCAACGCAGCAGATTACCAAGGCTATGAAAATGGTTTCGGCAGCTAAGTTGAAACGTGCTACCAATGCAATTATCGCTTTACGTCCTTATGCAACTAAACTGAAAGAGATTTTAGGTAATCTATCAGCAAGTTTAGAAGGGTCTTCATCGCCTTTTATACAAGAGCGTGAACCTAATAAGGTTTTAATTGTAACAGTATCATCAAACCGTGGTTTGGCTGGTGCTTTTAACATGAACGTGATTAAAGCGGCCAACAATTTAATTGCTGAGAAATATAGCGAACAGTTGAAAAACGGTAATGTAAGCATTATTTCTATCGGTAAGAAAACTCAGGATTTTTACGAAAAACGTAATTATAACGTAATTGGTAATAATAACGAAGTATACGCTGCTTTAACTTTCGAAAACGTAACCAAAATTACCGATGCGATTATGGCCGGTTTTGTTAAAGGTGAGTTCGATAAAGTGGAGGTTGTTTACAATCGTTTTAAAAATGCAGCGGTTCAGTTTATTACAACTGAGCAATTGTTGCCTTTACCAAAAGCAGAAGGAACAAAGGTTGAAAGTAAAACGACCAATGTTGATTACATTCTAGAGCCTTCGCAAGAAGAGATTGTAGGACAGTTGATCCCTAAATCAGTTAAAATTCAGTTATACAAAGCCGTTTTAGATTCTCATGCTTCTGAGCACGGTGCACGTATGACATCAATGGATAAAGCAACTGAAAACGCTGGAGAATTATTGAAAGCCTTAAAACTTTCATACAACCAGGCACGCCAGGCAGCAATTACAACTGAGTTAACTGAGATTGTGAGTGGTGCAGCAGCATTGAACGGATAATTAGTTTGCAGCTCACAGTTCTGAGTTAGCAGTATTGGTTATATAAAATACAAAACCCATTTCTTAATTGGAATGGGTTTTTTGTTGTTAATACAGTCTGTAATCCAAAATTATTATGTTTTTTATGGATTATTGAAAAAAAGAAGCAATAATCTTTGACCCCTGAATCTAAGTGAAAGGGGCAAAATTAAAATCCTCTAACTGTAAATAAGCTTATACTGAAGCAGAAACATTAGCCTTATCGTAAGCGGTAGCAGAAACTTTTCAAACAGTTAAAATTTTTATAAACACAAAGCCCGCCTCGGTTAGGAACGGGCTTTGTGTTTTATACCGATTGTTATAAATTCCCAAGTGTAGAACTAATTCCTAGTTCCCCATGTGCGCCAAGCTGAATTTTAGTATCGTTATTTACTGAGAGGATGTTATGCATAGAATCTTTTTGCCAGAACATATCATCAAAACGAAAAGCTTTTCCTTTCACAATGCCACTAATGTTTGTAAGCTGCAATAAATTTCCTGTAGCCTGTAATTTAACATAAATAGTATCAGAGAGCCCATTGGGCTTTAATACTGATCTCACTGTATTAGCAGGTAGGTTTACATAAGAATTCAGATCCAGATCGAAAGCGCTGTTGTTTTTAATTTGGTAACTGATATCCCCCGGAAGTATCCTTACTTTGATCTTACTAGTCTTGTTGTAAACGGTCAAAGTCACTTCGAAAATGCCAGAAGTCTTGTACTGATGTGCAGTTTTACTTCCTTTGGTTTCAATAGTTCCATCGCCGTAATTCCAAATATAATTGCTGCCTGCAGTTGCATCTTTTGCATTAAGCTCAATTTTTTGCGTTAAATACAATGATTTTTTGTCAATGTTAAAATCGGTTGTACTAATTTCGGTTGTGCCGATTTCTGGATTTGATTGTTTCTTGCATGCAGCAAGGAAAAATAGGGCAATAGCTATCCCTAGTAGGCTTTTAGATTTCATAATAAAATGATTTTATTTGTGTGTATTCAAAGCTAATAAATTTACTATAACTAAAAATTTAATCGATTAAATTATTCGCGATTTTTTACCCTGAATTTATTGAGACATGATTTAATGATGTTTAATGAATGCCGCATCACAGGAGTTTAATATCTTTGGGCATTAATTTCAAATCATGAAAAAACACCTGCTTATCGTTATATCGTTTCTGCTACCACTTGTTGCTGCAGCTCAAAATCCAGCGAGAGATTATACCAATGCGGTACTTTGGCAGCAAACTTCGGGCGAGTATAGAGCACTATGCTTTCAGGCTTATAACTTTGCCCGTTTATCATTAAAAGATGCTTTATGGGCAGATACCAGCAAAAAGCCAAATTGTGTGATTGTTGATATAGACGAGACGGTTTTGGACAACTCGGCTTTTCAGGGACATGAAATAAAAAAAGGACTAAGTTATATTCCCGAAGACTGGACCGAATGGACAGACCTGGCTAAAGCTGATACTGTTCCGGGGGCTTTGGCTTTTTTAAAGTTTGCCGCATCAAGGCATATCGAAACATTTTATGTAAGTAACCGCAATGAAAAGGATTATACCGCAACATTGAAAAACCTTCAAAGCTTTGGCTTTCCATATGCAGATGATGCGCATTTAGTGGTTTCGAAAGGAACATCAAATAAAGAACCGCGCCGCCAAAAAATTACTGAAACGCATAATATTCTCTTGTTATGTGGCGATAATTTAAGCGATTTCAGCAATATTTTTTATCGTGAAAATAAAAATACCTTTGAACAGGTAAACACAAATCAACACCTGTTTGGCACAAAGTATATCGTGTTGCCAAACCCAATGTACGGAGATTGGGAAAAGCCTTTGTATCAGGGAGAAAAACTTAGTGATAAGGATAAAGCGAAACAAAGATTAGAACGATTAAAAAGTTATTAAGTTTTATAATTATTCAGCAATAAGTATTACTTTTGCAGCATCATAAAAATAAACATTATGGAGAACAACGAATTAAAGCACAATACAGAAAGTATGAAAACGGCTAACCAGCCAGGAATTTATAAATTAATAATTTTTGGTGTACTGGTTTGCATGGTGGGTACTTACGCGCGTTTCGCTTACGATTCGTGGCAAGTATCTTTAGCATCCTGGATTGTTTTGTTCATCGGTGCAATTATTGCCATTAAAGGTGTATTTAAAATATTAGACGCATAAGCCAATTGCGATCAAGATATAAAGCCGGTCATGTTCATTCATGATCGGCTTTTTTGTTTATAGGCACAAATCCATCAGATTTTAAGTCCTGCAGCCCTCATTGAGGCCATTAGAATAATATTACTTTCTTTTTTGAAAAGCAAATTCAGAAGCATTTAGGTTACAGCAGTCCCGCCATTTGCTTTAGCCCTGATGAAGAATCAGGGGCTATCGCGACTGTCGGGTTTAGGATAGAAAGGTCTGCCTAAGTAATTTAAACCTGACAGGAGCGGGCACCGAACGCAGAGCGGTAAAGCGGATGGCAGGGCTTTCGGAACCGATGTACACAGTAACCTGCTTTTCAAAAAAGACACATATTAAAGACGCTAGGCAAACCTCGCAGGTTTTCAAAACCTGCGAGGTTTATAATAACCGAAAAACCCTTCCAAACTCCCTTCTTACTAGGCTAAACTCAGTATTGGGTTACCTAAATATAATTCTGGTATTAAGGGAAACACAGCGTTAAAAGCTAACCAAAACGCTGCACTTCTTATGGCCATTTGAAGCAAATATTTAAAATGATTATTTATTTAAAAACACACAATCATGAAAAGGAATATTATTGCTATAGCCATAATTTTGGCCCTATTTGGCTGTAACGCCGAAAAAAAAGATTACGCCAGTACTGACAAAGAAAGTATGGCAGATACTACTGCTACAGTAGAGTTGCCAGCCGAAAAAATTATTAAAACTGCTGATATGCGTTTTAGGGTTAAAAATGTTCAAAACACCAAAGAACAGCTCAGCAAAGCCATTAAAGCGGAAGGAGGTACGGTGGCTGAGTTTTCTATTGAAAGCTCCATCCAGGAAACCGATAAGGTTAAACAATCTACTGATTCGTTAAAAGAAATTACCTCCTATCGTACGCAAGGTTATCTGGTGGCTAAGGTTCCATCTGATAAACTAGACGAATTTACCAATACCATCGCAAAAATGGCTGTTTTTGTAGATAACCAATCGATGAAGATGGACGATCAAAGCATTGCTTATTTAGCCAATAAACTAAAGGCACAGAACCGAGTCGATGCGATCGAAAAGATCAATAAAGTAGCCTCAAAAAAAAGTGCCAATGTCGAATCATCTCTTTATATCAAAGACGATTATGTAGATAGGAAAATCGAGAATATGCAAATCGATAGCCGTGTAAAATTCAGTACCATTACCCTTAATTTTTATCAGGATAACACCGTTAAAACAATGATTGTTGCCAATGACAATCTGTACGACTACCGTCCGGCATTTATTAACAGACTTTGGTTGGGTATTGTAAATGGTTGGACAATTTTTAAAGAAATCATCATCGCAATTTCAAATTTATGGATGTTGATATTAGTAGGTATTGCAATCTTCTTCACTATAAAATATTTTATTCGTAAGAATAAATTAGCAATGGATGAAGCGACTAAAAATATGATTGATCAGGCTAGGCAGTAAGAATCTATTCCTTCAACTACGCTACCAATGACAGATTAAATAATCGATCGTCATTCCCGCGCAGGCGGGAATCTTAAAGTTTATAGCATTAGGATTCCCAATCAAGTTGGGAATGACGATACCTCGTGACCTATCATCGTTATTCGCTCTCCTTCGGTTGGTGATTCACCAACCGATATTTATTTCTTTGCTTTAACCACTAAACCTTTAACCTTGGTTTTGTTATCACTTACAAAAGATTCCCAGCCCGAATAGGTTTTGGATTTCCCTCCTGAGGTAATTTTTTGAAAAGAATGGCAAACGGCTACAGCCAACCCATCAGTAGCATCTAAAAACTCTGGCGTTTCTTTAAAATTTAACAAGCGTTGCAACATGGCTGCCACTTGCTCTTTAGTGGCATTTCCGCTGCCGGTAATGGATTGTTTGATCTTACGTGGAGAATATTCGGTTACCGAGATATTTCTGGAGAGTGCAGCCGCAATGGCAATACCCTGGGCGCGACCCAGTTTTAACAATACCTGAATGTTTTTTCCATAAAACGGTGCTTCGATGGCCAGAACATCAGGTTTGTACTGATCGATCAAAATCACTGTTTTTTCGAATATCCGCTGAAGCTTAAGAAAAGGATCATCCAAATGGGTCATCTTTACCACCCCTAAACTGATCAGTTCTGTTTTATTTCCCTTCTCTAAAATTACGCCATAACCCATCACCGCTGTGCCTGGATCAATGCCCATAATAACCCGCTCCTTTTTTTCGTTCAACATTACAGCAATATTAAGCATATTTGCAAACTAAAAAGATAATCTTGACAGGCAAGAACAAAAAAATATTATCAATCTTCATCAAAGCTGCAATCGTAATATTTGCTTTTTGGTTTATTTACCATAAGCTCGTTGCGAATAAAAATCTGCACGATTTCAGTACATTATTAAAAAATATCCCTCAAACAGAAATTATTACGGTAATTGGTATCGTGGTGTTATTGATGTTTGTGAATTGGTTTTTGGAGGCGGGAAAATGGAAATACCTCATGAGCCACATCGAACCTATCAGTTTTTATCGCGCTATCGAATCGGTATTTTGCGGATTAACACTGGCCATTTTTACACCCAACAGGCTAGGAGAGTATGGAGGAAGGGTATTTTTCCTGTCACCTAAAAGAAGGATTGTGGGCATAGTGGCCATGAGTGTGGGCAGCATTGGTCAACTGGTATTAACGAATGTCTTTGGAGCCATTGCAGCCTGTTTTTTTGTTTATCGTTTTATTCCTATCGACCGTGTACTTTTTATCGCCATGGTATTTCTCGCGGTATTTTTCTGCCTGTTTTTCCTGATCTTCTACTTTAACATCCGATGGTTAAATGGCATTTTGCTTTCATTTAAATTTACCAGGAAATACAAGAAATTTTACAGCATTTTAGCGAGGTACCGAAAAAGGGAACTATTCAAAATCATAATCTATTGTTTTGTTCGCTATTTGGTGTTTAGCTCGCAATACTTCATCTTGTTTGTATGGTTGGTGCCAGGTTTGCATTATGCAGATATCATCATGATGACCTGTTTGCTATTTTTGGTACAATCGGCATTACCGTCACTTGATCTTTTTGATGTGGGTATCAGGAGTGTTACTGCTGTTGAATTATTTAAACACGTAACTGATCAACATGTGGCTGTTATTGCATGTACTGCAAGTATTTGGCTCATAAATATTATAATTCCTGCTATCTTAGGCACTTATTTCGTTTTTAAACTCAATTTTTTTGGAAATCTTAAATCTAATTAGTCTAGTATCTGCTGCTTTAACCTTAATCTATGGTTTTTTAGTCCTTAATTTTATCAGAGGATGGCATAACCTGGTTTATTTTACACCACAAAAGTCCGATCCTCAAACCAAAGTTTCTATCATTGTTGCCGCAAGGGATGAGGAAGCTAATATCACCAAAACCATTGATGACCTGGTTGCACAGCGATACCCTAAGGTTTTAACCGAAATTATTATTATCGATGACCATTCTACCGATCGTACGGCAGAAATTGTGTTAAGTTATGCAGACCGGAATGTGAAACTGATTAAGCTGAATGAAGATAGGGCCCTGAATTCATACAAAAAAAAGGCTATACAAACTGCAATAGGGACTTGTTCTGGCGATCTGATTATCACTACTGATGCCGATTGCAGGATGGGCGCAGATTGGCTGGCTACCATTGTAAACCTATATGAGCAGAAAAATTATAAAATGATCTCCTCTCCAGTAGCCTATTTTCAGGAGAAAAGTTTCTTTGAGCGCCTGCAGTCGTTAGAGTTTCTATACCTGATCGGCTTGGGGGCGTCTACTATTGGCAATAAGGAACCCTCTACCTGTAACGGAGCAAATTTAGCTTACGAGAAAACAACCTTTTATGAAGTTGGTGGCTTTCAGGGCATAGATGACCTGGCTTCAGGTGATGATGAGCTACTATTACATAAAATTGCTGCCAAGTATCCTGATCAGATCGGTTTTCTCAAAAATAGAGAAGCCATTGTATATACGCATGCAAAAGAAACCTTGGGCGCATTTATTCAGCAACGCAAACGTTGGGCTTCTAAAAGTACCCGTTATAAAAATAAGGCCATTATCGTTTTAGGGGTTCTGATTTGGATCTTTAACCTCACTATTCTGGCAAACTTTATCACCGGGCTTTTTATTCCGGGTTTTTTGACCATCACATTTTATCAACTATTGGTTAAAATGATTTTAGAAACCTTATTTTTATGGGATGTAACTGGCTTTGCAAAAAGGCGCAGTTTACTCATTTTAATCCCGGTTTTAAATGTACTGCACGTACTTTATATGGTGTACATCGGCATTGCTGGAAACAGTGGCAAATACAATTRGAAAGGCAGAATGGTTAGATAATGGATAATAGCCCATCAAAAAAAGTATGGTTAAAGTTTAAACGGAATAAATTTGCCTTCGGCGGATTGGTCTTTATTTTACTTTTGATGGTAATGGGTATTTTGGGTTATTTAATTATGCCTGATGATTCTCCAAATGCGAACGTTCAGATTCTCCAGTTAAACAAAAAGAAACCCGGAAGTACATTTACGTTTTTAATTATCAGTAGGAGCCCGAAAGTAGAAAAGCTTAACTTTTTCGAAAGAATGTTAAACGGGCAAACACCAACTTTTAAAAGTATCCCGATTACTTCTTACAAGATAAAAGATAAAAATGTTTTTGTACAGGAATATATTGGTGATGATGAAAAAGCCAGGGAAACGAAGTATGAACTTAAAGATTTGTGCCCTTCTTGCGTAGTACCCTCCAAAATAGGGAGCCCGCAGGCGCTTTTTGAAAAAAATAGCATTTATAAAAAGACTTATATTTTAGGCACAGATATTTACGGACGTGATTTATTAAGCCGGTTGATTTTAGGTATCAGAGTTTCGTTATCTGTAGGTTTAATGGCCGTGCTCATCTCTCTTTTTATAGGCGTGAGTTTAGGAGCCATTGCTGGCTATTTTGGTGGTCGCGTAGACGCAGCCATCAGTTGGTTTATGAACGTAGTTTGGTCACTGCCCTCGTTACTGTTGGTAATCGCCATATCATTCGCTTTAGGCAAGGGTTTTTGGCAGATTTTTATTGCGGTAGGCTTATCAACCTGGGTCGATGTAGCAAGGTTGGTACGCGGGCAGGTAATGGCTTTAAAAGAAGTCGAATTTGTAGAGGCCGCAAGAGCCTTGGGCTTTAGCACGAGCAGAACCATTATCAAACATATACTACCGAACATCGCGGGGCCAATTTTAGTTGTTGCCTCATCAAATTTTGCCTCAGCCATATTGCTGGAAACAGGGTTAAGCTTTTTAGGCTTTGGCGCTCAACCACCTATGCCAAGCTGGGGGAGCATGATTAAAGAACATTATGGTTATATCATTATGGATGCAGCCTACTTAGCTGTTTTGCCCGGTTTAGCCATTATGTTTACTGTTTATGCCTTTAATGTGCTGGCCATAGGCTTACGCGATGCATTTGATGTAAAAGGACAGAATGTAACTGTTTAATCATTGTCATAAAAAAAAGCAGTACCAATTATGATACTGCTTTACCCTTAAAAACAAAAACTTATGCTGTGGCAGTCAGTGTGTTTCCTGAAACAGTAAGCGGATAAACTTTTAGCACACTCGTGGTGCCACCATCATTTGGTTGGGCCAAAATGCTACCCGAAGTGGTATAACGCGAACTATGCAGGCCACATTGAATGTAATTGCTGGCCTGGATAAAACTCAATGCACCGCCCTGGTGTGGGCAAACTGCTTGTGTGGCCACAAACGAGGTGCTGGCATTCGCTGTTGCGATACGAATAAACAATATGCTGTTTACAGTGATAGATGCGCCAACGGTTAGTAATTGCGTACTCAGATCCACACTTGCGGTAGTACCCGAAGGAACACCACCACCATTAGGTTTGTCGGGTTCTGGGGCATCACTCTTTTTACCGCAAGCAGAAAAGCAAGCGCCGGTGCAAACCATGGCAACACCCAGCCCCAATGATTTGATAAATTCGTTACGTTCCATAATTGTTTAGGTTTTTATTTTTGGTTGAATTTGATCTACTTTGCTTTCTTCTTATCGAAAGAGAACCTTCGGGCAATACTAAAACCCCAACGGTATTGTCCCTTCAGCCAAGAGGTATTGGTATCGGTAATAAATTGCGATTCCTGTATGGCCGTGGCATTGGTGAAATTAAGGTGGAAAATATGACCGCCAGTTTCAAACTCCAGTCCGGCACCAAGTGTCTTATAATATTGCGTTCCCAAGGTGTTTTCGAGGTAGGCTTTTTTATCTTTATCTCTGAATGGAATGGTATAATCGGCAACAAAAGCCATCCGTTTAGTGATCTTAATACGCCCACCAACAGACAGTGCAAGCATATCGTTCTGATCTCCAAAAACAGTAAAGTTGCGGTGTACGTACGATGGCATGACCAGCATCGAGAAGTTCGAATTAAATTTACGGGCAATTACCGCTTGCACCACATAGGTCAAACGATCTTGAAATTTGCTGTAAGCATTCACCGCTGTCGGATCAGTTGAAGCTTTTACGGCTGCAATGGTTGTACTGCCAAACAATGTTACCGCTACGGGTACTTTTTCATCATCTGTTTGTTCCAGTAACCGATATTTTAAGTTTCCTTCATACAATTGTGTTACAACTCCGGCGCCTTTTGCCCTGGCTAAGCCTACAGAAAGTTTATCGCTGATTCCATATTCAAAACCAATGCGGATGTCGGTAGATTGATCCAGACCGAAAAAGTTTTTAATTCCGCCACCAGATCCGGCAATGTCTCCAAACCGGTGATCTACCCTGAAATCCATCTCATTTTTGTAAATGGTTTCATTGGTTTGTATGTTAATGAGTTTGGTTGCTTTAAATGTGGCCTTTACATTCTTTTTTTCTACAGGCATCTGCAATGCATTTTCGAGCGAATCCTGTGCAGAAGCAACTATTGGTAAACAAAGGGCAAACAAGTATAAAAGTGATTTTAGATGATATTTCATAAGGTTTTRTTTTTTAGGTTGATAAGTAGCCGTCATTTTTACCTGTATGGTTTCGGCAATTTGTTTGAAAACAATTGTTGGGATTTTGATGTCGTGATCAGCAAGCTTTACGTTAAAAGCTGAAGTGGCCTTTATTTCATCAGTTGTAATCACCAGTGAACCTTTGGCTTGATATTCTTTGCTAACCCCATGGATCTGTAGATTGCCTTTCACCGTGATCGGATAGGTTCCAGGTTTCGAAAAATCAATCTGTTCTATAATTTTTCCTTTAAAATCTGAAGTCGGATATTTGTCGCTTTCGATATAATTCTCGTTAAAATGTTCTTGCATCAGTTTTTTCTTAAACTGATAAGAAGTATTGTTGACCTTGAAAATGATATCGTTGGTTTTGATATTGAGAGCCGAAGCCCCTGTTTTGCTCTGTGCATCTATATCCTCTACAGGTGTCGAAGAAAAAAATGAAGAATTTACGCTTTTACTTACCCATATCTGTGCTTTTACGCCTGTGCATAAAAACAAGGCTATTAAGGTGAAAAATAGTCTTTGCATTGGTGTATTTATTTAAATTTTTAGTGGAACCATTTGGATTTAGCGTTAATTTTTATTGATTATTCTGGCATACCTTTATCAAACCATGCTTTTAACAGTGCCTTATCGCTCTCCGATATGGTATTATTGCCTTTAGGCATTGTTTTGGTAACAAATATGGCATTGTTTACACGCACCTCTTTTGCTGATGAAATGCCATTAAAAAGCCAGAAACCCTTCGCACCACCATTAGCACCATGGCAACCTCCACATTTGGTTTGAAACAATGCTCCGGTAAAATTAGTGTAAGTTACATTTGCTGTAGTTACAGTTGTTGGGCCAGTAGGTGGTGGAGTTTCAGGTTTTAATTCCTCTGCTTGTTTTTTAGAGCAGGCAAAAAGCAGGGCAGTAATTGCGGCGAATAAAAAGATTGAATTTTGTTTTTTCATAGGTATTTAGTTAAGATTAAAATTAGTGGTAGATTCATTTCTATCATCTCTGATTGTTGGGCAGTGCAATTGAAATTTTTGCGGCAATAGCCGCATTGTTTTTTGCTTTTATCGATAGGCATAACATAATCAGAAATGCCGCAAATATAATTGCGATAACTTGTTTTTTTGCAACCATATCCGAATTTTTTAAGATTTATGTTTTGTTTATTTGAAAACTATCGCTGTTTTTGTAATAACCATAGGTTTTTAAATAATTTTTATTGAAATCTTAGTCGTTACGTGCACTTTTTGCAATTGGTTGCCTGCAATAAAAAAAAATACAAAAAAAATCCGCCCCGATTTTAAATCGGGGCGGATTTCGAGATAAATTGTATCTAAAACCTAATTAAAATCTTCGGCTTTTAATGGAGGATTAATTTTAATGTCTTTAATTACAACTGAAAACTCCTGAGAACCTTGTGGGGTTGCCGCCGATTGAGTTAAGGTAAACGGAAATAATACATCGCCAACTTTCTTGTAGTTCGAATATTCTGTAGATTGACTAATTTCAGCCCCACCTTTGGTCGTGGTACTTTCATCTTTTAAAAGTAAACCCGATTTGGTATCGTAGTATTCAGTTTTCTTTTTGCCCGATGGTGAAATGATATTCAATTTAAATGCATCAGCAGTACCTACCTTTGCAGTTCCGGCCGCTTCAATTTTCGTTCCATCAGTTGCGTAGTAAATTTGACTACCGTAACCTTTATCATCTTTCTTTTCAGCCAGGTCATCGCCAGTTAATTCAGCCTTTTGGCCCATTTGCATCGCATAGCCCGTTTTGCCATTATAAACCTGTTTCATCACGGTTTGGCCGCCCATAGAAATCTCCACGCTGCTTAAGTTAGGCGCCATGTTTTTAATGGTAACCGTAAGCTTTTGACCTTGCATTTCCATTTCGCCACTTTGCTGTAATGAAGTAATTTTTTTAATGGCTTCTTCACCGCCAATGGCTTTAATGTAGTTTTTGATAATTTCTGCAGGAGCAGCTGTTGGTACAGCAGTAGCTTCGGTTGCTTTAACCGCATTCGCATAGTTATCATAAGCCTGTGTTTTAAAACCTACCTTAGTTAAGCCTGCCGCAAACGCATCAGTTTTACCCACAATAACAATGCGAGTATTATCGTGGTTAAAGTATTTTTTGGTTACCCTTAAAATATCATCGGTTGTTACGGCATTAATCTTTTGTAAATAAGTGCGGTAAAAATCCTTTGGTAAGTTATTAATTAAGATATTACTCGCAAAACCTGCAGTTCGTGCCGGATTTTCTAAGCCTAATGCAAACGATCCGTTGAAAAGATTTTTCGCGTTCTGTAATTCATCAGCAGTTACCTTTGTAGTGCGGATCGTGTTAATTTCTCTTAAAAATTCCACCACTGCACTGTCAACTTTTTCGTTTCTAACGGCTGCATTGGCCGAAAATTTAGATTGGAAACGGCCTGAGCCTGTGCTTGAATATGCACCATAAGTAAAGCCATGTTTCTCGCGGAGGTTATCAAATAATCTCGATTCAGAGCCACCACCTAAAATCTGGTTTGCCAATAAAATCGGGAAATAATCTGGGCTGCTCATTGGCAGGTCGATTAAGTTCACAACTGTAATTTCAGATTGAACAGCATTGCTCACATTAATGATGTCAACTTCTGTTTTGGCAGGATTAGCAACTTTAGTAAGTACTGGTAAAGTTAAGGCAGTTCCTTTCCAATCGCCAAAGGCTTTCTCTGCCAAAGCTTTTGCTGCTTCTGGTTTAATATCACCTACAAAAGTTAAATAACCTCTAGATGGGGTAATGTATTTCTTATAAGCTGCTTTTACATCGTCTAAAGTAATGCCTGTAATAGAAGCCTCCGTTTCAAACTCTCCATAAGGATGGTTTTTACCATAAGCCAATGCATTTACCACACGTGCTGAAATGGCTTTTGCACTTTTTTCGTTAGATTTTAATCCAGTAATGGTTTGCGATTTTAGTTTTTCGAAAGATTCTGCAGGAAAAGCAGGTTTACGGATACTCTCCGCCATTAAAGCAAATGCCTCAGGAAAATAACGGGTTAAAGCAGAAGTTGAGCCCCCATATGCCCCTGCACTTACATCAGCACCAAGCTGATCTACCGCTTCGTCAAATTGTGGACCTGGYTTTGGTTTGTGGCTTCGATCTATTGTTTGTGCTGAAATACCTTGAGCCAATAAGGAAACTGCAGCTATAATGAATAATTTCTTCATGTTTTTAATAATTAAAATGAAAAAGCGATCAGCTTATTTCTTAGGTAAGTAATACAATACAACTCTTTGGTTTTTGTTCAGGTATTTTTTAGCAACGTCTCTGATCTCCTCGCGGGTGATTGATCTGATTACCTCTAATTCCTTATTGATATCGTTTGTATCCTTATCATGGAAAGTATAACCATCGGCCAGGTTTTCGGCAACACCCAACATTTTACTGTTTGCACTTACGTAGTTGTTTTCGAATTTATTCTGCAGTTTTTTATAATCACTTTCGCTAATCAAATCGGTTTGAAGACGTAAAACTTCTTCATCAATATCTTTTAATAAATCGTTAAGCGGTGTATTTTTATTGGGTAAAGCTAAGGTGATATAAGCGCCATAATCTTCAAGCGAATAGTTAAAAGCAGCAACCTGCAGGGCAGTTTTCTTTTGATCGACCATTTTAGTGCTTAATCTCGAGCTTCCGCCTTCTGATAAAATAGAGCTGATCATACCTAAAACCTTGCTTTCTCTACTCTTCATTCCCGGTACGCGGTAAGCCGCGAAGATGGCCGGGATCTGAATGTTGGCATCATAAGCAGTATCGATAATTTCTTTGGTAATTTCTGGTAATTTGAATTCTTGACGAACAATTGGTGCACCTTTAGGTACTTCGGCAAAGTATGATTTTACTAAAGCTTTGGTCTTCTCTATATCTAAATCGCCGGCAATGGTTAAAACCGCATTGTTAGGCACATAATACTTTTTAAAGAAAGCAATAAACTCGCTCAATTTTGCTGCATCTAAGTGCTCCATTGAACCAATTGGCTGCCAACGGTAAGGATGCCCATCAAACAAATGAGCGAAAATTTTCTCTGTAAATTTTCCGTAAGGAGAGTTGTCTATACGTAAACGTTTCTCTTCTTTTACTACTTCATTTTGTGTTTTTACCCCACCTTCGTTAATTACCGGGTGTAACATTCTTTCGCTTTCCAGCCATAAACCCAGTTCCAATTGGTTTGATGGAAAAAGTTCATAATAAAAAGTACGGTCTTGAGAAGTATTGGCATTGTTCTGGCCGCCGTTACTACTCACTAATTTCATAAATTCACCTTTTTTGATATTATCCGAACCTTCGAATAATAAGTGTTCGAAAAAGTGAGCAAAACCTGTACGCTGGGTTTCTTCATCTTTAGAACCAACATGATACATTACCGAAACGGCAACTACTGGAGCGGTTTTGTCTTGGTGTAGAATGACATGGAGGCCATTGTCAAGGTCAAATTCCGTAAACTGTACTTTTTGGGCAGAAGCACTTAAGCACAGACCGGAAATGGCCAAAGCAAAAAGAATTCTTTTTTTCATAAGTTTATAATTGTTTTTTAATGATTATGAAGCTATCATTAGCATGTTTTTTTGTTATGATGAATAGCATGCTAATGATGGTTTCATTAGTAGTTTTTTTAAATGATTAGAAATAATCAAAGGCGAAAGCGAGCAACTATTTCATTAATAAGTTAATTTGGATTTTTCACTAGCGTGAAGAATAATAAGGATGGCCTAAATTATGGATTTAAACAAAAAAAAGCGAGTATTTACACTCGCTTTTTTTAATATATTTTATCTCCAGGCCTTGTATTGGTTAATTAAGCCGTTGGTTGAGCTATCGTGGCTCGAAATTTTTTCGCTGCCCTCCAGCTCTGGAAGAATTTTTTTGGCCAATTGCTTGCCAAGTTCTACCCCCCACTGGTCGAAACTAAAGATGTTCCAGATAATTCCCTGAACAAATATTTTATGTTCGTAAATGGCAACTAAACTGCCCAAAGTATATGGCGTTACTTTTTTCAATAAGATAGAATTTGTTGGGCGATTGCCTTCAAATACCTTAAACGGCGCAATTTTTTCAATTTCTGAATCTGATTTGCCTTCTTTCTTTAACTCAGCGGTTACTTCTTCTTCGGTTTTACCGTTCATCAAAGCTTCTGTTTGTGCAAAGAAGTTTGACAGTAAAATTGGATGATGATCGCCTAGTGGATTTAAACTCTGTGCCGGAGCAATAAAATCGGCAGGGATAATTCTGGTACCCTGGTGGATTAACTGATAAAAGGCATGCTGGCCATTTGTTCCGGGCTCACCCCAGATAATCGGTCCGGTCTCATAATCAACTTCATTACCGTTCCTATCTACGTGTTTACCATTGCTCTCCATATCTCCCTGTTGGAAATAAGCAGCAAAACGGTGCATATATTGATCGTAAGGTAAAATAACCTGTGTTTCTGCATTGTAGAAATTGATATACCAAACGCCTAACAAACCTAAAATTACAGGCAGGTTGCTTTCAAACTCGGCAGTTTTAAAGTGGTTGTCAGTTGCATGAGCTCCAGCTAACAATTGTTTAAAATTATCGAAGCCTATACTTAGTGAGATGGATAAACCGATAGCGCTCCATAAAGAATAACGACCACCAACCCAATCCCAAAACTCAAACATGTTCTCTGTATCGATGCCAAAAGCAGAAACGTCTTTAGCATTGGTGGATAATGCGGCAAAGTGTTTGGCAATATCGCTTTCTTTTCCGCCTTTATCCAAAAACCAAGAGCGTGCAGAGTGTGCATTCGTCATGGTTTCTTGTGTAGTAAAAGTTTTTGATGCGACTAAGAATAATGTTGTCTCGGCATTTAAATCTGCTAATGTTTCGGCGATGTGTGTGCCATCAATATTCGAAACAAAGTGAATGTTTAAGTGGTTTTTATAATGTTTTAGTGCCTCGGTAACCATAACCGGACCTAAATCTGACCCACCGATACCAATATTAACCACATCAGTAATGGCCTTGTCTGTATAACCTTTCCATTCGCCGCTAATGATGCTGTTGCTGAATTTCTCCATTTTAGCCAGTACTGCATTTACTTCCGGCATCACATCTTTACCGTCAACTAAAATTGGCGTATTGCTTAAATTACGTAAGGCAATATGAAGTACCGAACGGTCTTCCGTTTCATTAATTTTATCGCCGTTGTACATTGATTTTATAGCTTCATCCAATTTACACTCACGGGCCAATTGAATCAATAGTGCTAATGTTTCATCGCTGATGCGGTTCTTGCTATAATCTAGTAGAATATCTTCAAAAAAAACAGAAAACTTATTGAAACGATCTGCATCCTCAGCAAAAAGATCTTTAATGCTTTTTTGGTTAATATCTATAAAATGATCGGCTAAATACTTGTAGGCCTCAGTTTCTGTGAAATTTACTTTAGGTAACATAATCTTTGTTTTTTTGTAAAAGTAATAAAGCAAAAATTTAAAATGGTCTTTTTAATGTTCTAAATGAATAAGAATTTTTAATGTCGATTAAACATAGTAACTTTAATACACCATCCCTGTTAGTTCATCAATTATTTTAACCTTAAATTCTACATGATGTTAGAAAACTTAAATGAAATGGTGCGTGAAAACGTCCAGGAAAGCGTTGTAAACAACACTGCCATTCCGAACGAACAAAATGAAGCAGTAATCCAGGCTGCATCGGGTTCTATCTTCGATACGCTGAAAGATCAGGTATCATCAGGTAATATTGGTGCATTAACCGATATATTTAACGGTAATAAAGCAGAAGGTACCCAGGTTGCTGAGCAGGCTTCGGGGAATTTTATCGATAAATTAAGTGGCTTGGGCATTAATGCTGATACGGCGAAATCTTTGGCAGCAAGCATTATTCCGGGCCTGATTGCCAAGTTTACCCAAAAAACAAACGACCCGAACGATAGCTCCTTTAACATTAAAGATGTTTTGGGAAGTTTGGGTGGTGATGATGGTAAATTTGACGTAAGTGATGTAATTGGAATGTTTAATGGCGGTGGGCAGGCGCAGCAGCCCGGCCAAGCGGGAGGTGGCGGCATTATGGATAAGCTGAAGGGAATGTTTAATTAAGCATTTACTGATTTTTAGGATTCATTTCCTTCAGATCTACCTGTAAAAATATATACTTGAGAAGAGTTGTCAACTTTTAATAGCAAACCTGCCCATTAAAGTTGACAACCCTAAAGTCCATTCTGGAAACCTTTGCGTCGATGCCTGCAGAAATCTGTTGTTATCTGTTCAGGTAAGACCAAATCCCATCTCTCCTTAAAATTGTTTAGCTTAGGGCACCTAAACTAAATAATTCATTTATGAAGAAAATATTCCTGACTGGTTTTTCGCTACTGGCATTAAATTCTTTCGCCCAAAAATCAGATTTAAGACCATTGGTTTCGAAAAAGGCCGATGCCATCGAACAAAAAGTAATTACCTGGAGGCGCGATTTTCACGAACATCCTGAATTGGGAAATACTGAAGTAAGAACAGCTGGTATTATTGCAAAACATTTAGAATCTTTAGGTATTCAAGTAAAAACAGGCGTTGCCAAAACAGGCGTAGTTGGTGTGCTAAAAGGAGGGAAGCCCGGACCAGTAGTTGCTTTGCGTGCCGATATGGATGGTTTGCCTGTTACCGAGCGGGTAGACGTTCCATTTGCCTCGAAAGTGAAAACACAATATAACGGACAAGAGGTTGGCGTAATGCATGCCTGTGGACATGATAGTCATGTGGCTATTTTAATGGGTGTAGCGGAAGTGCTGGCTTCTATGCAAAAAGATATTCAAGGGACGGTGAAATTTATATTTCAGCCCGCTGAGGAAGGTGTGCCTGCTGGAGATGAAGGCGGGGCAGCGTTAATGATTAAGGAGGGCGTACTCGAAAACCCTAAAGTTGATGTGATTTTCGGTTTACACATCAATTCTCAAACTGAAGTTGGCGATGTAACTTATCGCCCGGGAGGTACAATGGCTGCAGTAAACGATATGAAGATTACAGTTACCGGCCGCCAGGCACATGGGGCTTATCCATGGAGCAGTATCGATCCGGTTGTGGTTTCGGCCCAGATTATTAATAGCCTGCAAACGATAGTAAGTAGGAATTTAAATGTGACCGAAAACCCGGGTGTAGTTACCATTGGCGCCATTAATGGCGGTGTACGGTCGAATATTATTCCCGAAAAGGTAGAAATGTTAGGTACAGTACGCAACTTTAGTAAGGAAGATGAGGCCATGTTTATCGAAAGGATTAAAACCATTGTAACCAAAACGGCCGAGGCAGGTGGAGCTACAGCTGAAGTCAAAATCCCCTATAGCAACCATTATCCGGTTACTTTTAATAATATTGCGCTAACCGAAAAGATGTTGCCAAGCATGGAGTCGACGGCAGGTAAGGATCACGTGAAATTAAAACCACCAGTTACAGGCGCAGAAGATTTCTCCTTCTTTCAGGAAAAAGTACCAGGTTTATTTGTGTTTTTAGGAGGGATGCCAAAAGGTAAAGATCCTTTAAAAGCAGCATCGCACCACACACCCGATTTTTATCTTGATGAAAGCGGTTTTGTTTTAGGGGTTAAATTATTATCTAATCTTACTTTAGATTATATGTCGATGAAGAAATAAGATGATTATTAAATCATCTTATTTCTTCACTGGCTTTTTACCAAACTGCCTAGGATAGTATGAAAAAGTTGCCATAAAGTATTGTTGTAATACATTTTGTGTGCCCAAAGTAAAACTGTTAGCGCCACCGTAATTAATGATGTTAGTGTTTTGATGAAGTAGATCCATAGCAGAGAACTTAAACTCGGCATTATTTCCTTTAAGAAAGCGATAAACCGCGCTGGCATTCCAGATGGCAAAATTAATACTGGCGGCACTGTTCGATTTGCTGGAATTAAAGCTAATGTTGCTGCTCAAGGTAAACTTTTTGGTCACATTATAAATACTGCTTAAAGACGTCGTTAAATTTAATCCGCTGTATTTGGTATTAAAGGCTTCCTGTTCCGACCGATAGGTATTAAAACCCTGCCCTACTTCAGTAGCAAACTTATCCTTGTAAGTATAGTTTAAACTTAGTTTCGCATTCGTATTTAAAGTATTTGAAAAACTGAATACGTCGTTTAAGTAACCTGGGTTTTTGGCGATATTGATTCCTCCATTTAAACTGAGTTGCAATTCAGTCGTTTTCAATTTGAAAGCTTTTCTTAAATATCCATCAACATTTAAATACTTATTTCCACTCGCATTGGCTAAGTATGCCGTACGCTTATTTTGGCTGTCTATAAAAATACTATCAACAATTGCATCATCAATTATGCCTGCCGAAACACTAAAGTTATAATTTAAGGTATTTTTGCTTTTCTGATCCGAACGATCGAAGTTAAAGCTGATGGACCTGTCAGTAGCTTCCCTGAGTTTAAGATTGCCCCGCTGTAAATTGTATAAATTGGTACTATCGGTTAAAGGCGCTAGTTGTTGTAAATTGGGTATAGTGATATTAGTTCTATAGTTTAATGATACTGAGTTATAAGATTCGCCATATTGATAATTGCTATAATTGATATTCACTTCAGGAACAAATCTGTTATAGGTTCGGTTAATGTTTTGTTGCACCTTATCCGATCTGTTATCCTGAAAAATAAAACGCTGTTTCGCGGAGATCCCGATGTTTAAACTTTTACTAAATCTGTTTGATAAACTCTTATGGAAAGATTTACTTAGGGTTAGGCCTGGGGTTTCATCAACAGTACTGGTTTTGGTGTTATTGCTTAAATAGGTATTTGTAGCATAAGCACTAGCTTTTAAATCTTCTACCAGGTTATGGTCATTACTATTATTAAGTTCTAAATTGTTGTTTAAAGATAAATCGAAGCCAGCAAGATTTTTATATCCAAATAGTAACGATTTTAAATTGGGTAGTTCTAACGATAGGGTCTGGTTAAAAGATTTGCGCTGTGTATCATAGCGTCTATCGTAATCGGTATTGGTGGCTGCGTTTACAAAAGATCTAAACGAGGTTAGATTCGATCTTTGGTTGTCATTATCATTTATTGATAGCCGATAATTTGCATTAAGACCGTTAAAACGGTGTTCTTTTCTGGTGATATAATTGGAGAGACCATACCTTATACCAAGACTAAAGCCTTTGTCGTTAAAATCATTTTGTGCTTTGGTGTTGTTGGTACTCGTTAACACATTTTGTCCGTTAAAAGCACTTCTTTGTGTATCGTTGTTTGAGCTACCATTGTTTAAAGACATCCATTGGTTAATGTTTAAACGGTGGTTCTTTTTAGTAAATTCTAGACTCGAATCAAAAGCCTGATTGGTTGATGCTGTATTTCCCCTGGTGGTATTGTTCTCGAATATCTGATCGGTACCATTAATAGAAGTTGTAGTTCTCGCATCCGATATATTTTCGTTGTTTTTGTTTTGAACAAAATAATTGGCATTTAACGTGCTTTTTTTCTCATAAGTGGGCTTTTCAATAAAATTATAAGTAAAAGTTACGCCACCAATATTCGGTTGGTTTATGCCTGATTGCCTGAAATCGGGCTGATACTCTACATTGGTAGTTAGTCCTTTAAAAGTACTATTGGCGGTTAACGATCTAATACTGTTGGCTGTTTTATTAATGTTGTTGCTCGCCCCTATAATAC
>NZ_JBFTRT010000044.1:0-13704 GCF_056399685.1 Pedobacter sp. 01N416 | reverse complement strand
ATATTTGCACAGTTTAGGGCTAAACCTGCCAATAAAATACCTAAAGTTTTATTGTTAAATAGGTTAATAGACATGATTGTTAGTTTTTTATTAAAGAAACAAAAATAAGTTTGCAATAAAAAACCCAAATCCATCAAATGAACTTGGGTTTTAAATATGTTACAAGCCTTTAGGCTTTGGTTTTTCTGCTTTAAGCTTAAACTAGGCTAATTGCTTGTTTAATTTTTCTGCTAATACTGATTTTGGAACAGCACCAACTTGTTTGTCAACAACCTGACCATCTTTAAAGTATAATAAAGCCGGGATGTTACGGATACCAAACTGCATTGAAATTTGAGGGTTGTTATCAACGTTTACTTTTCCAACTACCGCTTTTCCATCATATTCTTTAGCGATTTCTTCTACTACTGGACCAACCATGCGACAAGGGCCACACCATTCTGCCCAAAAATCTACTAATACGGGTTTATCTGATTTTAATACAAGCTCCTCGAAGTTTGCATCTGTGATTTCTAATGCCATAATTATTTTTTTTATGTTCAAATATATGTATTCAATTGTAATGCCAACCCATCTGTAGTGTCAATTTGACATTATTTTGAGGTAGAGGGCTTAAAGGTGAAAGGTATAAGGTTTAGGCGCTTTAACCTTCCACCTTAAACCTTAGGCCTTATACCTTAGTTTAACTTGTAATTTACAACATTAAGCCCGAGTAATTGTTCTAAAAACTTATTGTTTGGGTTTATTTTAAGATTTTTGGATGGCATATCCAACATAATCTCCTTTTCCCGATCAAAAATAGCGAAGTTAAGTTGGCAGTTTTGTTGCTCGGAGTTTGCCTTATTGTCTGCTAATATGGCTTCAATCTCGCGCATCAGCTGGTCGTTAACCCGCTCAATCGGCACCTGGATAGTTAAACTTTTAGCTAATTTATCTCTCAATTCAGACATTAAGTTAATTGCGGTGATTTTAAACTCCCAATCTCCAGCTTTACCGAAACGTTCACCAACCCTGCCTCTAATCTGCAAGAAATATCCGTCAGTTAAAAACGATTTAAATTTTAAAAAATCTTCTCCGAACAAGGCCATTTCACTTGCATCATCATAATCTTCAAAAACAAAAGTACCAAATGGCTTACCCGTTTTGGTAATCCGTTGTGATGCGGTTACCACAAGTCCGCCTACGCAGAGCTCACGGTTTTTGAGCTTTTCGAATTCGGCCAAAACCTCTTCATTATTGTCGCCCATACGCACCTTGTTGATGATGCTCAGCTGTTTAACGCCATGGGTACAGAATTTATCGAGTTCGAGTTTATAATTATCTAAAGGGTGGCCAGAAAGGAAAATTCCAATAGCATCTTTCTCGTACTTTAACCTGTCCATTAATGCCCATTCTGGCGAAACCGGCAAACTTGGTTCTAAAATAAGATCAGCTTTAGAGCCACCGAATAAGGAAGCTTGTGACGTACTTTCATTGTTCTGAAAATCGTTGGCATATTTGATAATCTTTTCAATGCCATTCATTTTATCGTTCGGGCCGATATAAAAATACTGCGCCCTGTGCCCACCAAATGCATCGAAAGCACCGCTGTACACAAAACTCTCGTAAGCTTTTTTATTTACAATGCGGGTGTTAGAACGCTTGGCAAAATCGTACACATTACCATAAGGTCCATTTGCCAATCTTTCTTCAATAATACTTTCTACTGCCTTTTCACCTACACCTTTTACTGCCGACATACCGAAGCGGACTTCGCCTTTGGCATTTACCGAGAATTTGAGGTCGGATTCGTTCACATCGGGGCCTAATACCGTAACACTCATCTGGCGACATTCTTCCATAAAGAAAGCTACCTGTTTAATATCACTCATGTTGTTAGACAGTACCGCAGCCATATATTCGGCAGGGTAATGTGCTTTTAAGTATGCGGTTTGATAGGCAATCCATGCATAACAGGTAGAGTGCGATTTGTTGAAAGCATAGGATGCAAATGCTTCCCAATCTTTCCATATTTTCTCTAAAGTTGTGGCATCATGGCCTTTCTCGGCCGCTTGTTTCACAAACTTTGGTTTCATTTTATCCAGAACGTCTTTCTGTTTCTTACCCATCGCCTTACGCAGCACGTCGGCCTCACCTTTGGTAAATCCGGCCAGTTTCTGCGATAAGAGCATTACCTGCTCCTGATAAACGGTAATTCCATAGGTTTCTTTCAAATACTCTTCGCAGGCATCTAAATCGTACTTAATTTCTTCTTCGCCATTTTTACGGCGAACGAAACTTGGAATATACTCCATCGGGCCTGGGCGATATAGTGCGTTCATCGCAATTAAATCGTCGAAAACCGTTGGTTTAAGCTCCTTCATGTATTTCTGCATGCCCGGACTCTCGTACTGGAAAATCCCGATGGTTTCACCACGCTGGAAAAGCTCATAGGTTAATACATCATCAATTGGAAAATTATCCGGATCAAGATCGATACCAAACCGTTTTTTAACCAGTTTTACGGTATCCTTTATCAGGGTAAGGGTTTTTAAACCCAAAAAGTCCATCTTTAATAAACCCGCACTTTCTACAACCGAGTTATCAAATTGGGTAACATATAAATCAGAATCTTTTGCAGTAGAAACGGGAACGAAATTGGTAATATCGCTTGGCGTAATAATAACCCCGCAGGCATGAATACCAGTGTTCCGTAAAGAGCCTTCTAAAATCTGTGCCTGTTGTATGGTTTCGGCACTCAAATCTTTTAATGCGCCAAGGTTTTTCAATTCAACAACGCGTTCATATTCATCAGGGCGCAAAGCTTCTTTCAGTGTTTTCTCATCCAGCGTGAAGATTTTTGCGAGCTTCATATTCGGGATCAGCTTGGCAATCTTATCTGCTTCAAAAAGTGGCAGATCCAATACTCTCGCTGTATCACGGATAGAAGATTTGGCGGCCATGGTTCCATAAGTGATAATCTGCGCAACCTGGCTGGAACCGTATTTGCCAATTACATATTCCATTACACGGCCACGGCCCTCATCGTCAAAATCGATATCAATATCGGGCATGGATACACGATCGGGATTTAAGAAACGCTCAAAAAGGAGATCATACTTAATGGGATCGATATTCGTGATCCATAAACAATAAGCCACCACCGATCCGGCAGCAGAACCACGGCCAGGGCCTACCGAAACATCCCTGCGGCGGGCTTCGGCAATAAAATCCTGTACAATTAGGAAATAACCAGGATAACCGGTTTTTTCAATGGTCTGTAATTCGAAATCTAAACGTTCGATAACCTCAGGGGTTAACACGCCATAGCGTTTTTTAGCTCCTTCGTAAGTAAGGTGACGCAAAAATTTATTTTCCCCACGTTTTCCTCCATCGGCCTCGTCTTCCGCCACTAAAAATTCTTCTGGAATATCGAATTTAGGTAAGAGTACTTCACGGGCAAGTTTATAAATTTCGATCTTATCTACAATTTCTTTAATATTTACAATCGCCTCCGGCAAATCGGCAAAAAGCGATTTCATTTCATCACCAGATTTGAAATAATATTCTTGATTGGGCAAGCCATAACGGTAACCGCGACCACGGCCAATTGGCGTTGCCTGTTTTTCACCATCTTTTACACACAGCAAGATATCGTGCGCATTTGCATCCTTCTTGTTAATGTAATAGGTATTATTGGTGGCTATCAATTTAACAGTATGCTTTCTTGCCAGTGCAATTAACGATTCGTTTACACGGTCTTCATCTTCTTGGTTGTGACGCATTACTTCCACATAGAAATCATCGCCAAACATGTTCTTCCACCAGATCAACGCTTCTTCAGCCTGGGTTTCGCCCATGTTTAAAATTTTGTTCGAGATCTCTCCGGATAGGTTACCCGATAAAACAATAATATCATCTTTATACTGTTCAATTACCTCCCTATCGATACGGGGCACGTAATAAAAACCCTTGGTATAAGCGATAGAAGACATTTTAGCTAAATTGTGATAGCCTTTTTTATTCTTCGCCAACAGCACCATCTGGTAACCATTATCTTTTGCGGTCCGGTCTAAGTGATTATTACAAACAAAAAATTCTACCCCAACAATCGGTGTCATTACCACTTCCGTAGGGCGCTCGCCTGCCTCAATTGCAGCAGCATTTTTTGCTTCGGCCGCTTTGTTATGATTTAAAACATGATTCACAAAATGGAAAGCCCCCATCATGTTCGCATGATCGGTCATGGCTACTGCAGGCATTTTTTGTGCTGCTGCAGCTTTTACCAGATCGGGAATACTGATGGTACTTTGTAATACAGAAAACTGGGTGTGGTTGTGTAAATGTACAAAGGTTGCTGCAGCAAGTTCCTGTTTGTTTCCAGCAAGTTCCTGTTTCGAAATCCCTCCACCCTCAGCTTTTTGTAAACGCTTGCGGATTTCATCAGACGCAGCCTTTAAATTGATGTGTTTTAAACCAACTCCTTCAATCGTAGCCGGGTTTATCTCTCTAAAACGAGGAAAATATTCTACATCAACCTGTAGTTCTTCTTTTTTAAAAACCTCTCTTTTTACCAATTCCAAGAAACAACGTGTAGTTGCTTCCACATCGGCAGTTGCGTTGTGGGCTTCGTAAAAAGGAACACCAAACAAATAAGAATGTAACTCGGTTAAGGTTGGCAGTTTAAACCTTCCGCCCCTACCTCCAGGCAATTGTAAAAGCTGGGCGGTAACTTCGGTACAGGTATCCAACACAGGCATCTCGGCCAAACGGTTAGCTACACCAAACCGGTGAAACTCACAGCCCATAATGTTTACGTCGAAACCAACATTCTGGCCTACAATAAACTTGGCTTTATCTAAAACTTCGTTAAACTTGGCCAGCATTTCGTCGAAACCAATACCTTGTTCGGCAGCGAGTTCGGTAGAAATACCATGGATCCGTTCTGCATCGTACGGAATATTAAATCCCTCTGGTTTAACCAGATAATCCTGATGTTCAACCAATCTCCCCATCTCATCGTGCAGTTGCCATGCAATCTGTATACAACGCGGCCAATTATCCGTATCGGTAATGGGTGCATTATAATTACGTGGCAAACCAGTGGTTTCAGTATCAAAAATTAAGTACATATTGTGCGGCAAAGAATTAACCGTTTTAGAATAATAACGGTTCTTCAAAAATAAGAATTTTGACAGGTGGTTTTGTCAGATTTTATCAACAAAAATATCTCGATCAAACCTCTCAGCATTTAAAAACCTGACAAGTTTTTTTAAAGTGTTAATTCCGAACTCATTATCATTTTGTTCTTTTTTAACCTTTTTATTTTTTTTAAATGAGTGCTTCGGTTTTTCATCGGACTTTCAGTCCCGCTTTCCGTTTGTAGTGCCGGCCTGAAGCCGGCAGCTACCACTGCAATCGGGTTTATTTACCAAAGATCATAGCAGAATGGCTGCCACCTAAACCCGACCAAAACGAGATGCCGATTTTTTTCATCGGCAGAAGCGGGGGCGGGATTGAATTAACATAAATGCTGCTGCAATTGCTTTCCAAACTAAAACATATTGGTTGATCGATTGTAAATAAAGTACTTTTGAGGATATTGTATCATAAAGACAATTTAGCCGCATGCTATCATGTTGTCCAAAGGACTCCTACGGAGAGCCTGTCGAAACACCTTAAAGAATATTCAATAAGCCCTTCGACAGGCTCAGGATGACAAATCTATATTTATGATACAACCTCTTAAAATAACGGCAAAAAATCATCGCATCGCCTTAAGCTGAAAACCGCCAATTGAAAACTGCTAAAAATGTTCCTAACTTACCAATTCAATCACATCATATCTTTTCTACCTGTACATTTCTATAATATGCACCAATAAATCTGCCTCCATTTTGGATTCGCAGACCATAATAAACAGGCATTTCTCATCAGGATGACCTACAGCTACATAACTATAATCATCGCATTGGCCAGTTCGATAATCCAATTGCTTTAATGCTTCTGCTTTGGAACATATTAAGTAAACCATCATCAAATTATAAAGTTTTGAAAAGGATTTTTAAACCTTATATTTATTTCTACCTTCGATTAATATTTAACGATACGCAAACCATTAAAATAAAATATATGAAAGTAACGGTTGTTGGCGCAGGCGCAGTTGGTGCCACTTGTGCAGATAATATTGCCCGCAAAGAATTAGCGAACGAACTTGTCCTGTTAGATATTAAAGAGGGTTTTGCCGAAGGCAAAGCGATCGACATGATGCAAACCGCAACCCTTTTGGGTTTCGACACTAAAATTACCGGCGTAACCGGCGATTACAGTAAAACTGCTGGTTCTGATGTGGTGGTAATTACCTCAGGCTTGCCCCGCAAACCAGGGATGACACGAGAAGAACTGATCGGCATTAATGCTGGTATTGTTAAAGGTGTTGCCGAAAATATTTTAAAATACTCTCCAGAAGCCATCTTCATCGTGATCAGTAACCCAATGGATACGATGACTTATTTAGCCTTAAAATCGTTAGGCCTACCTAAAAACCGCATTATCGGCATGGGTGGAACGTTAGATAGCTCCCGTTTTAAATTTTATTTATCGCAAGCTTTAAATTGCAACCCTAACGATTTACAGGGCTTTGTAATTGGCGGCCACGGTGATACTACCATGATTCCTTTAACTCGCCTAGCTACATACCAAAGTTTACCGGTTAGTAATTTATTGGACAAAGCCACCCTTGATAAAGTTGCAGCCGACACCATGGTTGGTGGCGCTACTTTAACAGGCTTAATCGGCACTTCGGCCTGGTATGCACCAGGTGCTGCAGGTGCTGCATTGGTTGAAGCGATTTTACGTGATGAGAAAAAACTGTTTACCTGCTGCGTTTCTCTTGAAGGAGAATACGGACAGGAAGATATATGTTTAGGTGTGCCCGTAATTATTGGTCGTAATGGCTGGGAAAAAATCATCGATTTTAAATTAACCGAAGATGAGCAGGCGGCATTTAACAAAAGTGCCGATGCCGTAAGGAACATGAATAATGTACTGGCAGAAATGAAGTTGGTTTAATACCATTCTGAAGATAAATCTTTAACGAAAGTATTAAATTACTAAATGGGTTTCCTCGGTGCGTCATTCCCAACTCGATTGGGAATCTTAATGCAATAGGCTTTAAGATTCCCGCCTGCGCGAGAATGACGACCGTTCTTTTACTTCCGTGTATTTCGTACTCCACTACCTGAATAGCTAGCCGGTCGTGGCATTTTTTACACTTAAATAATTGTCACCCTGAGCGTAGTCGAAGGGCAGTAGACATAAATAAACAATGAAATCAATTTCAATCCCGCTAAAACTGATAAATTTACAAGACGACGGTTTTCATCTTTTGGTGGAAGTTGTTGTTTTTAAGGAAAAACATTTTGCTGTTTTAGATACCGGTGCCTCGCGAAGTGTGTTCGATAAATCGTTGATTGAGCAGCACCTCTCAGAACCCCTTCAGGTATCAGAAGAAATTAATGCAGCCACCCTTTTTACCACCACCACAACTATCCAGGCTACAATTCCTGAGCTAAAAATCGGATCGTTAAAGATCAAAAACTACGAAACCGTGGCTTTCGACCTGCAATCGGTTAGCGAAACCTACCAACAGTTTGGTCACCCACCTATTATGAGTATTATTGGCGGAGATATATTAATGGAATATAAGGCCGTTATTGATTACAAAAAGATGATCCTTAGGCTTTATAAATAAATGTAATTTTACTTTATGACGTTAATCATTTTTATTAAACTATTTTAAATGATATTTGAACCTGATGAAAAAGTTAATCACAATCTTTTGTGTCATTTTCTGGGCAGGTTTAATCGGTGGAATTAGTTTTTTAGAAGCTCCATTAAAATTCCAGGCCCCAGGAATTACAATTCCACTAGGCTTAGGTATAGGCCAATTGGTTTTTCAGGCCCTCAATAAAATAGAGATCGTATTGCTGATTATTATTTTAGCCTGCTCCCTACCCGCACCTTTAAAAAACTTTCACAGTATTTTACTTTTCTCTGTTACCATTCTTTTAATGGCAGATACTTTTTGGCTATTACCAATACTTGATGAGAGGGCAAAACTGGTTTTGGCAGGCAACGCACCAGCTAAAAGTTATCATCATATTGTGTACATTATTGCCGACATCATCAAATTCCTATCGTTAATTGTTCTGGGTTTTGTAAGTTTAAAATCACTTCACCATGAAAAAAGATATTCATAATAGAGAAGGTATTATCCTTTTAGTGGATACGTTTTATAAAAATGTTGCGCTTAACAAACAGATAGGTCCAATATTTACCGATGTTGCAAAAGTAGACTGGTCGCACCATTTGCCAAAAATGTACGATTTCTGGGAAAGCATACTTTTCGGAAAAGCAATTTACAAAGGCAACCCCATGCTTACCCATTTTGCTTTGAATGAACAAGCACCCCTGCAAACTGAAGCATTTGAAACCTGGAAAAACCTCTTTTTCCAAACCGTCGACGATCTTTTTGTAGGAGAAAATGCAGATCTGATTAAACAAAAAGCACAATCTATTGCCGATTTAATGCATTTTAAAATAAATTCGCCTCAATCGAAGATCAAAATTGTTTAGTGAATTTTACTTTGATTTAAGCTGGTTTCTTTATAAATTTAGTTAACCAAACTAAATCAAATTATGAAATTCCTCAAAATCTTACTTGGCATTATCGTCGTATTGGCAATAATCATTATTGGAGGTAGTTTTTTTTTACCAAAAAGCTACTCTGTTAATCGGACAATAACAATTAATGCTCCAGATAGTGTAATCTATAAAAACATTGCCGATTATAATGAATTTTATAAATGGAACGCGTGGTCTAAAATGGACCCACAAGCTAAAGTAACCATTACAGGAAATATCGCTCAACCTGGCCACCTGTACCAATGGAATGGAGAAAAAAGTGGTAATGGACAAATGAAAATCAATACGGTTGAAATCAATAAAATGGTTGATATGGAATTGAAATTCATCAAACCTATKGAAAGTGTTGCCGATACCCGTTTCGATATTGAAAAAGAAACTAATGGAAATAAAGTAACCTGGACCATGAGTGGTGAAAGCAAAGGAATAATAAATAAATGGTTTTGTTTGTTTATGGACAATATGATTGGCAAAGATTTCGAAGACGGATTAAAGTCTTTAAAGGAAAAATCGGAGAAAGGAAATTAAAGCGTTGTGTCATCCTGAGCGGAGTCGAAGGATTTGCCATGGAGACACAGAAAGCACGGAATGTTATCATTCTGGGCGCAGTGAAGAACCCGACAGCTATGCGAAGCAAATCTTTTAAAGATAGAAGTCCAAAGCCTAAAGCGCAAGAAAAACCTTCGCGGACTCTGTGGCTTTCCTCCATTCGCCCTGTGGTTAAAACATAACTGGCCTCTCATTTGAGAGGCTTTTTTATGATTCAATTTCCGATAATTCAAACAATTGTGTCGGCTCTGCGTTAAAAAAGCATTAAAAATCAGCTAACCGGTCATTAATATTTTGTAATTCCCTATTTTTTAGATTACTTGCCAGCAAAATGAATTTATTACTTGTAGAAGATGAACCGAGCGTTGTATCTGTAATTTCGAGAGGTTTAACCGATGAGGGATTTACCGTGAGTATAGCTCCTGATGGTTTAATCGGGAAACAGATGGCTATAGAAAATCAGTTTGATCTGATTATTCTCGATATTATGCTACCTGGAGTAAATGGTTTGGAACTCTGTAAAATCATTAAAGAACAAAAACCAAATACGCCCATTATTATGCTTACGGCTTTGGGTACTACAGAAAATGTAGTAAACGGACTGGATAATGGTGCAGATGATTATTTAATAAAGCCATTTAAATTTGCTGAACTTTTTGCCAGGATCAGAATGCTATTGAGGCGATATCATGGTGTGGTTTCGCAAGATCAGATTATTACCATAGCAGACCTCCAGATTAATTTAAGTGCAAAAACGGTAAAACGAAACCAACAGGAAATTATACTTACGGCAACAGAATATCGCCTGATCGAGTATATGGCCAAAAACAAATCAAAAATTTTATCGCGGATAGACATTTTAGAAAACGTTTGGGACATCGACTTTAACCTTGGCACCAATGTGGTTGATGTTTATGTTAATTATCTTCGCAAAAAAATAGATAAAAATTCCGATCAGAAACTCATTCACACTGTGGTAGGCTTGGGTTACATATTAAAAGAAAAATAAATGGAGATAGCCAAGAAAATCACTTTACTTTTCGCCATTTTATCGGCAATTATTATCTCCTTATTAAGTGGTTTTGTTTGGTATTTTTCTAACGACTTCGCCTTTGAAGATTTTTATAAACGTTTAGAGGCCAGGGTTAATATTGCTGCCCAGATTAAATTGTACGAAGACGAAAACAATAAGGTTTACGCTAAAATGCGTAACCAATACCTTGAGCGCCTGCCTTCAGAAAAAGAGTATATCATTGAAGCTGGAAAACCAACCAATAAATTGGACCGAGAGCTACCAGCTAGTTTTTATAACCGCATAAATGCCGGATATGTAGCACGCTATCGTGTTGAGAATCACTTTTACGCTGGAAAAATCTTTAAAAATCCACATAAAGGATATATAGTGATTGTTTCTGCAAATGATCCTTTCGGCTTTCGGGAGCTAAAAGACCTGCAAAGAATCCTGATTATTGGCTTTTTTCTTTCTGTTGTTTTATCTTTTGTAGTTGGCTGGAAATTTTCTAATTACATGTTAATGCCCTTAAGAAATATAATTAAGAGCGTAAAAAAGATAAAAGCAGAAAATTTGCACTTAAGACTGGATGTAAAAGAAGGCAACGATGAAATGTCGCAGTTGGCCCAAACCTTTAACAATATGCTTAACCGTTTAGAAACGGCTTTCGAAACACAAAATAACTTTATCAGCAATGCTTCGCATGAATTAAGAACACCTTTAACTATTATTAGTGGCGAGGTTGAACTAGCGATGAAAACCGTTGAAGATAACCCTAAACAACACAAAGCTTTATCTAAAATTAAAGACGAGGCAGAAAGATTAGAGCATATCTTAACCAGTTTACTGGGTCTGGCACAATCTGGATTTAATGGAAAAAACCAACCCTGGGAAGAGGTACGGATGGACGAATTGTTATGGGAAATTAAAGAATCAGTTAACCAGGTACATCCCAACAGTAAAATAGAAATCGACTTTACCAAACTCCCTGATGATGAAGAATTACTAACCCTGCGGGTAAACAAAAACCTGATTAAGCTTGCCATCAGCAATATTGTAAACAATGCCTGTAAATACTCAAATGAGAATCTGGTAAGCATTAGTATCGAAAGCAATGCTAATATGCTCTCAATTGCTGTAACAGATAGGGGAATCGGAATACCGCAAACAGATATACAGCATATATTCGAACCCTTTTATCGTGCATCTAATACCAATGATTTTAAGGGATATGGCGTTGGCTTACCGCTTTCATTGAATATTATCCGTTTACACCGAGGTAGTATTGCTATTAAATCGCAGGAAGGGGTTGGTACTGAGATTAAGGTTTTATTGCCGACGAAAAGTTAGTTCGTTTTAATGGTTAATTGTTTAAATCGTTAAAACTGGTTAACTGTTACTAGTCTAATGGTACAATTAACCGATTAACCAGTTTATACAGTTAACCAAACTTACAGCCACTCCAAAAGGGAGTACACTCTAATCTCATTCTAATCTTACTCTTATTTCGCTATAATAACATCACGCTAAACTTGTATAAATAATTTTTCAATTCATTTAAACAAGATATAGCAATGAAAACAGTATTAGTACCAACCGACTTTAAATTAGAAAGCATTAAAATTATTGATGCACTTATTCAACATCAAAAAAATGAAACCTTAAACATCATTTTTGTACATGCCTTTAAATTATCGGATTCTATAACCGATATGTTAATGTTGAGTCGCCGCAGCCGCGATTACGAAAATGTTAGCGACGAATTTTATCAGCAGATAAATCAGGCCAAGGCAAAATACCCTAGTCAGATCAATGCCATTGGAATCGAATATTTTTACGGAAGTACAGTAGCCGCTTTCAAAAACTTTATCGAAGCTTTTGATGTAGAGCGCATTGCCTACTTGAAAGAATACAATTTTACGCCGATCAACAAGTATAGCATCGACCCTAAAATATTAACAGAACGTGCAGGCTGCGAAGTAATTCAATTAAATACATTAACTGTTCATGCCAGTGAAAATTTAATTGACACAAAAATATACGAAACACAGTTGCAAGAAGCAAACGCTTAATTATCACATTTTAAACTTTATACTATGCTGTTACGAAATAATATTCCGCTCACTTATATATTCGGAAAGATCAAAAAAGAACTCCTGTTTGTTATTGGCTACTCTATAGGTATTGTGGTATTGTATGAAAACTTTCATGTTACACGCATTTCCATTCCTGTAGCTGTACCAGCGCTGCTGGGAACAATCATTTCACTTCTATTGGCGTTCCGGTCTAACCAGGCTTACGATAGATGGTGGGAAGCCAGAATTCTTTGGGGTGCTATTGTTAACGATTCTAGAACCCTGTCGCGCCAGATATTATCTTTTGTAGAAAATCCTTATGGTTTAGATGAGGTTGAGGCATTTAAAGAACGTTTTATAAAAAGGCAGATTGCCTGGTGTTATGCCTTAAGTCAATCGCTAAGAGGTTTTAACCCACGCAAAGGTTTGGAAGAATACCTGTGTGCAGAGGAAATCGCTTTTATTAAAAAACGTAAAAATGTAACTACAACAATATTGGAGTTACACGCCATGGACTTAAAAAAGGCATTGCAAGAAGGCTGGATCAATAAATATCAGCAAATAGAAATCGATAAAACCATTACAGCTTTATGCAACCACATGGGCGGATCGGAAAGAATAAAAAACACCGTTTTTCCGGTTACTTATAGCAAATATATTAACATGTCTATCCATCTATTCATCGTGTTACTGCCTTTTGGCTTAATTGAATACTTTGGTTACATGGAAGTTCCATTAGTGGTTGCCATAGCTGCCTTCTTCCTATTAGTAGAAAAAATGGCGGTGCATCTTCAGGATCCTTTTGAAAATAAACCTACAGATACCCCGACAACAACAATTTGCCGAACTATCGAAAGAGATTTGTGCCAAATGCTGGATGACAATAAAATATACGAGGACAAACCTCAAACCGAACTGGCACCTGTAGGGTCATATTACATTCTGTAATAATCATTGCCATAAAATAATCTCATCCATTGAGATGGTTAGTTAATCAAAATGTACTTGTACTGGATAGCACAGTCATTTTGAAAGGTTTATAGTAATACAAAGCCATTCGTAAACAGAATGGCTTTGTTTTTATATTGCTAAATTAATTTACGACTACAGTGTGTGTTCCATCTGGATTAACAATTATTGATGTGCTTCCATTATTAATTACAGTAGAATGTGTTGCGTTAGGATTTACAATAACAGATGTACTCCCATTATTGATCACAGTAGAATGTGAACCGTTTGGATTAACAATAGTAGATGTGTTGCCGTTTTTGATCACCGTTGAGTGCGTGCCATCCGGATTAACTATTGTTGCCATATTCCCGTTATTTACCACAGTTGAATGAGTTCCATTGGCATTAACAATGGTAGAAATATGTCCGGGGC
>NZ_JBFTRT010000043.1:0-14812 GCF_056399685.1 Pedobacter sp. 01N416 | reverse complement strand
ATTGGGAGATAGACCCTGAAATAAATTCAGGGTGACGACTGTACAGTAGACTCCAGACTAAGGACTCCAGGCTAAAAACTAATCCTCCCTGCTTCCATCATCAGCCATTCTCACCATTTTAGGTTCAAATTTGGCCACTACATCAACCAGTTCGGTTTGCGCTGCCATCACTTTGTTGATGTCTTTATAGGCCATTGGCGCTTCATCTAAACCTGCACCAATTAGGGTAACATTATGATCTTTCAAAATCGCTTTCATATCCGATTTGGTAATCGATTGAATCGCTTTGGTCCGGCTCATTTGACGTCCCGCACCATGAGATGCTGAATTGATTGCACTCATTTCGCCTTTTCCCCTAACCAAAAATCCTGGTGCGGTCATACTTCCTGGAATAATCCCCATCACATCTTTACCTGCTGGTGTAGCACCTTTTCGGTGGACAATTACTTCTTCTCCATCAAGCATTTCTTTCCATGCAAAATTATGGTGGTTCTCTACCTTGGCTAAAACTTTAGCGCCAATTGCCTTGGTTAATCTTTTGTGGATCACCTCATGACAGGCTGAAGCATAATCGCCGGCTAAATTCATGGCAATCCAATACTCTTGTCCTTCGGCAGAATTTAAATCCAAATAAGCCAGGTTTACAGCCTCTTTAGGTAGTTTACATATGTCTTTAGCCAGTTTGGTGTAATGACCTGCAATGGTTGCGCCAAAACCACGGGAACCCGAATGGGTCAATAATGCTACGTAACGTCCTTTATCGATATTTAAAATCTCATCACGTTCGGCAAAATCAATAATCCCCCATTCTACAAAGTGATTTCCACCACCCGAAGTACCCAGTTGTGCCCAAGCCTTTCCGTGTAAATTTTTAAGAAAAGGAGTAGCGTTGAAAGCGTCGTTTTCTAAAACATCATGATCAGCCCTTTCATTACCTTTAAAATTCTGACCCGCACCAAATTTGGTGAAAGCAATTAATTCGCGTTTATACATTGCATCTTTCCCAAAATAATGTTTCTCTGGAATATCGAAAATACTTAAAGCCATTCTACAACCGATATCTACACCGACACCATAAGGGATAATTGCATTTCTAGTCGCTAATACGCCACCAATTGGTAAACCATAGCCTTGATGGGCATCGGGCATTAATGCCCCAGCTACCGAAACTGGCAGTTTCATGGCGATATCCATTTGGTTTCGGGCACCTTCTTCTATATAATCGGCACCGAAAATTGAATAATCTTTAGCATTGTTGATTAGTTCAATGGTCCCATCTGATTTTGGATTGGCTTCCTCGATCACAGCAGTTGCCAATACATTTAATACCTCGTCATCCAAAAAACTTTCCGGGTATTCTTTTACTTTTTTAAATAAGGCCAATAATTCTTTTTCCTCAATATTCGCGAAATTTTCTTTCAGGATATCTAATGCTATGCCTACTATTTTTCCTTCGGAATAACCTATTTCGATCAGGTTATTACCTGTTATGTTGTTGTTCATTTTATTTCTTGTTCAATCCTCGGCAGGTAATACTCACCTGACCGAGGGTTTCTAAATTTAATTTATTTTACGAAGATTTGCTTCAATTGATCTACAATTTGTCCACTGCCTGATAAGCTGATGTTGTTGATTTTTTCTGCGATTTTCTCTACATATTCCATCTCTTTCAACTTGTACAACATTGCATTGTCTTCCATCAATTTAGCTGTATTCAACAAACTTCTGGTTGATGCTGTTTCTTCTCTCCGGGTAATGATATTGGCTTGGGCTCTTTTTTCGGCAACTAAAACCTGGTTCATAATTTCTTTAACGTCACCAGGTAAAACGATGTCTTTAACCCCACAATTGGTTAGTTTTACGCCCAAGTTTTCAACCTTATCCAAGGTGATGGCCATTACCATTTCGGCAATTTTTTCTTTGCTTTCCATCAATTCGTCAAAAGTCATTAAGCCAATACATTCCCTTAACGCCAATTGCATGGTGATGTATAATTGTTTTTCAAATTCTTTGTTCTCCAATAAGGCCTTAATGATATCATCCACTTTATATTGAATGCTGAAATTTACCCTCAATTGTGCTTTATCTTTGGTTAAGATTTCTTGCCCGATAATTTCCATATTCAATTGCCTCATATCGGTTTTCAAAACTTGAACAGTAGTGCTGTTTTTCCAGTAAACATAGTTTCCTGCTTCCAATACGGTTTCAAATTTACCATCAATAAACAATAAAGCTTTTTCGAAAGATTCTACTTTATAAGCCCTGATATAATTCAATAATGGTGCTTTCTCCAATAAGTTTTTATCAATGGTTTCATCAATTTTGATGTTACTGATATCTACCTTAACAAAGTTATATGCCGACAAACCTTTCCAGATGGCGTGTCTGCCAGCTGTTAAAACGTTCTTGAAATTTTTGTTTTGATAAACCAAGGCCAATTCATTATCGGAAACGCTTACCAAGTGAATTAAATTCACAAAATCTGTGTTTTCCAATAAGATATCCAATTCGGCAACTGTGTAATAGTACTCTTTTGCCATATCATACAAAGTCATGTCTTCACCGAAACCTAACCAGTAAGTTCCAGCTGTTAAAACGTTTTTTAATTTTCCTTTTTTAAACACCAATCCAACATAATTGGTGTTAATTGTTACTCTTTTCATGTTTTTTTGATGTTAAGATTTATAATTATTTAATTTTTGTTTTACAAAGCATTGCAAAAGCACATTCATTTTTTTCTTGCGGAAGCAAATTGAATCTTGATGTTTTTAAGAATGAAATCAAGCTTTGGCAAGTAGTTAAATCCGAGGATTTAAATAAATTTTTCGGCGAAATTTGATTTTTAAATCAGCTCTTTCATCGTTTTTACTTTCAAAGCAAAAGGCAAATTGCGTTTCAGATTTATTAAAAATCTTAAAGCCGAATGCGGTTTTACAATGCTGTTCTTTTGAGCGATTTTAAAAGTTGCTCTTCTTTTTGTTTTGGAGTTTGAGTCCTAAACGCTTACCAATTAGCTATTCCAAGTGATGGTTGGAAGCAGGATTCGAACCTGCATGGTTTGGTTGTTATTCTACCCCTGAATTATTCCGAATAATATCGGAAGTGGGATTCGAACCCACGACACACAACGTGTTTAGACAATCTATCATAATTCTTATCAGCATATTCTACGCAATTGCCCGAATACTTTGGGGCTATTCCGAAACCCGCAACATTGGATAAGTTTTATTTAGTATTGCCATCCCTTTCGGGATTTCTTTATATTAACCTGATTGTGATAACCTTTACTAATGTAACCCTGTCCGGCGTATCCCGAACAGGGGCTTCATGTTGGTGAATGCTGATCCAGTTAAAACCGGAGCAGCATAAACGAGAGCGCGTATCATTTAGAACAGTAAACTGTTTCTATCAATCAGATTGTTGTTATTAATATTTATCAAAGAACTTTATCGACTGGCGACATTACAAAGATGCCACCACCACTACGCGGCAGATTTGCGCAGTAAAATTTATTTTGGTATAAAATATATAATTGGTTGATAATTAGATGGATAAATTTAATTTTTACATTGTATTTTTTCTTTTATCCTCCCATTACGCAATTGTATTGCGTAGATTATAAATGCTTTGCTATATTTAGTTAAGCTTTTCAATCAGATTTTTTAGCTTCAAACTCAAATTGATTAAAAATGGCAGTAAATAAATTGGCACTCATCCGGTATAAAACCATCGACGATTGTTTGAAGAACCGTTACCGTAAATGGACACTAGAAGATCTTATCGAAAAGGTATCGGCAACGTTATACGAGCTCGAAGGAATTACCACCGGGGTAAGCAAGCGGACCATTCAGGCAGATATCCAGCTCATGCGGAGTGATAAGCTTGGCTATAATGCACCGATTGTGGTGAAAGATAAACGCTTTTATGCCTACGAAGAAGCTGGTTTTAGCATTACCAAAGCACCAATCAATAACGCTGATGTAGATAAAATGAAAGAAATTGTAGGTGTACTGAAACAGTTTAATGCCTTTAATTATTTCGACGAAATGAGCGATATGATCGCCCGTTTAGAAAATAACCTCTACAAATCGACGAAACAGAGTGGCAATAATATTCAATTGGAAAGTAATAAGCTCGTTAAGGGTTTGGAATGTATTCCACCATTATATCAGGCTGTTTTAAACAAACGTTCACTATTAATCGAATATAAGTCTTTCAAGGCGCAACAATCGCAACAAGGAATTTATTATCCGTATCTGTTAAAAGAATACAGAAACAGATGGTTTTTGATCTGTAAAGCGAAAAAACGGCCAGGGATCTTAAATTTGGCATTGGATAGGATAGTAGAATTTCAGGAATTGCCTAACGAAGAATTTGTAAGTTATCAAGGAGTAGATTTCGATCGGTATTATGAAGATCTGATCGGTGTAACGAAAAGCGAAAGGGACCGTGCGCAGAAAGTGATCCTCGAATTTACAAATGACCATGCGCCCTATGTCGTAACGAAACCAATGCATCAATCGCAGGTAGTATTAAGTAAGAGCGAGAAAACAACAACTTTTAGGATCGATGTGGTACTAAACTATGAACTGGAACGCGAAATTTTAGGCTTTGGAGAGTGTGTTAAAGTGCTTTCGCCACGATTGTTGATTTCAAAAATCAAAAGAAGATTGGCGCAAACTTATGAGCAATACGAAAGCATTGATGAAGGAAAAGTTTTTATAAAGTCCTGAAGAAACTAGTTAAACGTTTTAGTAATTGGATTCTTATGTGTAATTTGAATTTAATTATGTTCAAGACCAAATATATTCTAGCTTTTCTAATGTGCTGTTCGATAAGTATTTTCGCTCAACGGCATACGCCTCAATGGAGGCCAAATTATCATTTCACTGCACCATCAAATTGGTTAAACGATCCAAACGGGTTAATTTATCTGAATGGGGAATTTCATCTTTATTATCAGTACAATCCGTTCGAAAATAAATGGGGGCATATGAGCTGGGGCCATGCCACCAGTAAAGATCTGGTAAACTGGAAGCACCTTCCGGTTGCTATTCCGGAAAAAATTACAAATGACACCACCACCATGATTTTTTCAGGTTCGGCTGTGCTAGATAAACATAATGTAAGTGGATTGGGGAAAGGACAGGCACCCGTTGTTGCTTTTTATACAGCAGATCTACCTAAGCAACGGAATGAATCTCAATATATGGCCTATAGCAATGATGGAGGGTTAACCTTTACMAATTATGCCAAAAATCCCATTATTGATTTAAATAAAAAAGATTTCAGAGATCCTAATGTATGGTGGCACGAGGCCTCTCAACAATGGATTATGACTGTTGCAATGGTTGATGAGCATCAGGCAAGGTTTTATGGCTCAAAAAACTTGAAAGATTGGACCATGCTGAGTGATTTCGGTAAACAGGGTAATCAGGCGAGTGGTTGGGAATGCCCGTTTATTATTCCCCTGGCCGTTGACGGAAATAAGAACATTACAAAGTGGGTTTTGGCAATATCATTATTTGGACCAAAGGGGCCAACAATGCAGTATTTTGTAGGTGATTTTGATGGCAAGACTTTTAAGAACGACAATGATGGAAAATTAACCTTATTGGTTGATGAAGGCGATTCTTTTTATGCCGCCATTCCATGGAACGATGCGCCAAAAAAACAGCGGATTTTATTGGGATGGTTACAACCTGGCGGTAAAGAAACATTCCCATGGAAAGGACAGATGTCTATCCCAAGAGATTTATCTTTAAAAACTACACCCGAAGGAATTAGGCTGTTTCAGCAACCGGCCAGCCTGATTGCCGATAATATTAAAAAACACTCAAGTGGTAAGGTTATAACGAGGCAAAATGTTGTTATCGATCAGGATATCGACTTAGCTGCCAGCCAAAATTCGTATTGGATTGATGCCGAATTTTCTGTTAAGGATGCAAAAAACTTAGGTTTTAAGCTTGCACAACTAAAGGATGAGAAAGAAAATGTTGTTAAGGAAGTTGAAGTGGGCTATGATGCTGTTAAAAAACAACTTTATGTAGATTGCTCACGTTCAGAGAAAGGTGTTAAAAATGATAAGAACATCATTCAAACCATAACCGTGAGTCCGTTAAACGGTAGAATAAAACTCCAGATTTTGCTCGATAAATCTTCATTAGAAGTTTTCGTGAATGGTGGCGAAAAAGTAATTACCACGATGATTTTTCCTGATGAAAAAGCCACAGGTTTAGCCGCCTTTTCCACAGGAGGTAAAGCGGTTTTAAATAGCCTTAAAGTTTGGGATATGAGTAAACGAAAATGATTGAATTTGAGTGATTGAATTAATGAATTTATTAGTGCTGTTGCCAATATTCCCTCATTCAATCACTCAATTATTCAAAAGTTAATTTTTAAATTCGCTGGTTTTATGGAATTCGATATCTGGATAATCCTGTTTGGTTAAATTAATCATGTATTCACTATCGGCCAAATAAACTGGATTAGCCTCTTTATCAAAACCGATGTGCTGTTGTTTACGTTTTACAAATTCATCCAGTTTCTTTCTGTCGGTAGAAGTTACCCAGCTCGAACGGGTATAACTCAGAGTACGGAAACGGCATTTTGCACCATATTCGTGCTCTAACCTGAAGTTGATTACCTCAAACTGAAGTTCGCCAACCGCACCGATCACTTTCCGGTTTCCAGGCTGCATCACGAATAACTGTGCAACTCCTTCATCGGTTAACTGCTCAATGCCTTTTTCCAATTGTTTGGTACGCATTGGGTCCATATTTTCTACCTCTTTAAAAATAGATGGAGAGAAACTAGGGATGCCTTTAAACTGCAGTTTTTCACCTTCGGTTAAGGTATCGCCGATTTTAAAGTTACCGCTATCGTATAAACCCACAACGYCACCTGGCCATGCCTCTTCCACAATACTTTTTTCGTTCGCCATAAAGTCCATCGGGTTGGAGAATTTCAGTTTCTTATCCTGACGGGTGTGGTAATAAAATTTATTGCGTTCAAATTTACCCGAGCAGATCCTTAAAAATGCAATCCTGTCGCGGTGTTTTGGATCTAAATTGGCGTGGATCTTAAACACAAAGCCACTGAAATTTTTCTCTTCAACCAGTACATCACGCTCTTCAGCCTCTCTATGTCGAGGGCTCGGGGCAATATCAATAAAGGTGTCCAAGAGTTCTTTTATCCCAAAATTATTAATCGCACTGCCAAAAAATACTGGTGCAACCAAGCCATCGGTATATAAATCCTTATCTATCTTACCGTAGATACCATCAACCAATTCAACATCATCTTTCAATGTGTTGATTTCGTTCTCTTTAAGGTAATTTAATAAAGATGGATCATTTAAATCGCTTGCCGCCACAACCGAATCGGTTACTTTGGTCTTATCGGAATTAAATAAATTTAAATGTTTGTTATAAATGCTGTAAACACCTTTAAATGTATGTCCCTGGCCTATAGGCCAGGAAAGCGGACAAAGGCTGATATTTAATTTTTCTTCAATTTCATCCAATAAATCGTAAGCCTCTTTACCTTCACGGTCCATTTTGTTGATAAAGATAATCACCGGGGTGTTACGCATCCGGCAAACCGACATCAGTTTTTCGGTCTGTTCCTCCACACCCTTTACACAGTCTACCACCAAAATAACACTATCTACCGCCGATAAAGTTCTGTAGGTATCTTCCGCGAAATCTTTGTGACCAGGTGTATCGAGAATATTGATGCGTTTACCACTATATTCGAAACCCATTACTGAAGTCGCAACCGAGATACCACGTTGCTTTTCGATCTCCATAAAATCGGAGGTATTACTCTGGTTCGCTTTGTTCCTTTTTACCGCACCAGCAGTATTAATAGCGCCACCAAAAAGCAGAAATTTTTCTGTCAATGTGGTTTTGCCCGCATCGGGGTGGCTAATAATGGCAAAGGTTTTACGTTTTTCTATTTCAGGGTTAAGCATAATAAAATTTTGGGTGTAAAGAGTGATGAAACCTTGTTAAAGGAATTTAACAGCGATAAGATTTGAATATTGTTGTTTCATCAGGGCGCAAAGATAAGAAAAAGCTTTATTATTAATTGTTAGGATGTTGTATTGTTTTGTTAAATAGATCTAAATATTAGCAATACTTTGGAAAAGTAGGGACAGTAGTTCTTTCGTTATTGTAGCCCTGCCATACACTATAGTCCCGACGAATCCGGATGTAAAATTGGGCCGGGAGCTGCCGTTTCTGTCAGGTTTATGTTGCTTCTCCAGTAATTCTATTGAGGTTTTTTATTCTGCTAATTGAGATTAATGAACTGTTCTGCTCCGTGATAGATAGAAAAGCATTGTCATCCTGAGCTTGTCGAAGGACAAATGTTTTATTTGTTTAACTATCAAAAGGTCTTCGACAGGCTCAGACTGACAGCTCTTGCGCTTAAAGTTAATAGCGTTTGAAGATCCAATGTGGCTTGAATAAGTGCTCGCTGAAAATTATCCAATAAAATTTAAAATTTCTCATCAATCATTGTTTAATTTTGTGCTAAAATGTTTRGCTTTATTCATCCCTCCGTTTATTGTTGACTAAAATTTTACTGCCGATGCCCACTTTAGAAGAAACTTCTATGCCCGCAGAAATTGCGGCCAAATTTGTTAATTATACCTCAAAACACGTTTTCTTGACCGGAAAAGCAGGAACAGGTAAAACAACTTTTCTACGGAAACTCATTCAGCTTACGCACAAAAAAGCCTTAATTGTGGCACCAACGGGTATTGCTGCAATCAATGCAGCTGGGGTAACTATCCATTCGCTTTTTCAACTTCCTTTTGGGGCATTTTTTCCTGATGCTGCCGGCGCCTTGATCAATGAAAATATCAATTTTAACTTCAATACGGCCAAAACTCTAGTGAAACACTTAAACATGCAAGGCAATAAACGCCGCATGTTGCAGGAACTGGAGTTACTTGTTATCGATGAGGTAAGTATGCTGCGGGCCGATATGCTCGATGCCATAGATTTCGCTTTACGTTATGTACGCAGGAACAGAAACCTTCCGTTCGGCGGAGTACAGTTATTGTTTATAGGCGATCTGCACCAGCTGCCACCTGTGGTAAAAAATGATGAGTGGCGCATCATGGCTAAGTTTTATAAGAGTATTTATTTCTTCGATGCCCTGGCCCTGCAGGATAATCCACCGGTTTATATCGAACTGGATAAAATTTACCGTCAGGACGATGCTGTTTTTATCGATTTGCTGAACAACCTACGGAACAACAAAATTACTGCTGAAGATACTGCATTATTAAGGCAGCATTTCAAACAGGATTTTAAACCCTCGGCAGATGAAAATTATATCACTTTAACCACCCATAACAATAAAGCTGATAGCATCAACCGTGAAAGATTAACCCAGCTGAAAACTAAATCTTACTTTTTTGAGGCAAAGATTCAGGGTGAATTTAGTGAATATGCTTACCCGAATGATAAAAGTTTAGAGTTAAAGGTTGGTGCACAGGTAATGTTCATCAAAAATGATATGACTGCCGAAAAGCGGTATTACAATGGTAAGATCGGTGTGGTACATCATATCGAAAAGGATGTAGTTGAAATTGAACTGCCTGAAGACAAAGTGGTGATCCAGATTTCACCCTATACCTGGGAGAACGTAAAATATAAATTGGATGAAGCAACCAACGAAATCAAAGAAAATGTAGCAGGATCGTTTATCCAATATCCGATTAAGCTGGCCTGGGCCATCACCGTGCATAAAAGTCAGGGTTTAACCTTTGATAAGGCCATTATTGATGTAGGTGATGCATTTGCACCTGGCCAGGCTTATGTAGCCTTGTCGCGTTTACGCTCTTTGAAGGGTTTGGTTTTAACCTCTCATCTGCGCGATAGTGGTTTGCAACAGGACCAAAATGTACATTACTTTTCTAAAACGAAACAACCTTCCGAGGTGCTAAACGAGCAGATCAGTATAGAGAGTTATACTTTTATCCGCAGTTATTTGCTTGCGGCATTTGATCTGAACCTGATCCGTTATTACTTAAAAGAACATCGTCAGACTTTTGATAAAAGTGAAAAATCGACCAAGCAAAAACACGAAGATTGGACTGATACTGTTTATACCGATTTTCAAAAAATAACAGCCACAGCCGATACGTTTGTTAATCAGCTCAAAAACCTGTTCGCACAGCAAACCGAACATACTTTATTTAACGTATCGAAAAGGGTAGAGGCTGCCTTAAAATATTTTAATCCACTGGTTAAGGAGATTTCAGATCGTTTTCTCGCTCAAATTGAAGTGATAAAGGAAGAAAAGCAGATTAAAACCTATGTTACAGAACTGTTAGAGCTAGAAATTTTGGTGTATGAGCAGTTAAAGAAAATGCACAAAAGTAAAGCATTGTTGCAGGCACTCATCGCTGGGAAAGAGTTTAGCAAAGCCGATACCGATGCACTGTTGAATACGGTTGAAAGAAACAACCAACTCCAAAAAGCAATTCAGCTAAAAGGAGAAACGCTTAAAGTAAAATCTGCAGCAGAGAAAAAGAAAAAAGAGCCAAAGATTGATACCAAGTTAGTGAGCTTCGAGCTGTATGAGCAGGGCAAAACCATCGATGAAATTGCAAAAGAACGTGGCTTTTCTGCCGGTACCATTGAGGGACATTTGGCCTATTATGTTTCTACACAACAATTGGATGTAACCAAACTGGTAAAGGCCAATAAAATCAAAAACATTACCGATGCAATAGAAAGTCAGAAAACAAAATCTATGGCCACGATAAGGGAGTTTTTAGGTAAAGATTATTCTTTCGGGGAGATTAAATTGGTGCTGGCATCGTTGTTCCCATCAGAGGAATAGGTCGAAATCTAACCGCAAAGATAGCTAAGAACAAAAATGGAAGTGCAGGCCAGGTTTACTACGCGCTTATAAGGAGCGTTTGTTCTATAAATCTGATCGTCATGCTGAACTTGTTTCAGCATCTTTCCTGAATAAAGACCCTGAAATAAATTCAGGGTGACGATTGTATGTTTAAGTATGTACAGAACATTTTTCCCAAAACAGATTATTTATCTAATTGAGTTTATAAACTTTGTTGTAAATGGTTATTAGAATTGCCTCTGTTTTCTCTGTGTAAGCTCAGTGAATCTCTGTGGTTAAGCAATGATGAATTCTGTTTTATCTGTGTAAAACTTTGTGCCATTTGTGGTTAAACCTTAAAATTATTTATCTTAGCATCCGTGGAAAAGGTTAAAGTTTTAGCGCAGTACATGCCCGAACCAGCGGCACCGCTAATTGCAAAATGGATAGATTATTTTCAGTGCGAATTTAAGATTTCTAAAACCCGCTCTACAAAACTGGGCGATTACCGCCATCCTTATCAGGGCAAAGGGCACCGCATTTCGGTGAATTTTAACCTCAATCATTATGCCTTTCTGGTTACTACCGTACACGAGTTCGCGCATTTACTCACCTGGAACGACTTCAAGAATAAAGTAAAACCGCATGGCACAGAGTGGAAGAAGAACTTTCAGCGGATGATGGTTCCCTTTTTTGAACTGAATATCTTTCCGGCCGATATCCACAAAGCGATTGATAATTATATGTCTAACCCGGCGGCATCCAGCTGTTCTGATCTTCATTTATCGCGAGCCTTAAAAAAATACGATAGCAATAAAACCGAGACTTTACATTTAGAGCAATTGCCGATTAATACCACTTTTAAAATTARAGATGGCCGGCGTTTTACCAAAGGCGAACGCATTAGGAAGCGGTACCGCTGTATTTGTTTAGATGATAAACGGCTATATCTGTTTAATCCTTTGGCAGAGGTTTTTGTAGTGGAATAAGATTAATTTGCTGTCATTCTGAATGCAATGAAGAATCTTTTGCAAAATAGCTCTGCAATTACATTTTGCGTTTGAAGATACTTTAGATTAATGTCATTTGAAGTGTCAATAGTAAACAGATTCTTCGCTGCGCTCAGAATGACAAATCAGCTACACAAACTTAAACTCATCCCCATCAAATAAACCTTTATCGCTTAATTTTAAGTGTGGAATCACCAATAAGGCCATAAAAGAAAGCGTCATAAAAGGGGCAAGCAAAGTAGAGCCTAAATCTTTCGCAAATTGATCTATTGAAGTATAACTTTCTGCAACCTGATAACCGTTATGGTTACTCATTAAGCCTGCTACCGGTAAAGCTAAAACTTCTTTTTTCCCATTTCCCAATGCCACTACGCCACCGGTTTCATTAATCACCAGATTTACGGCTTCACAGATACTTTTATCGTCTACGCCGACAGCAATAATGTTATGACTATCGTGTGCAACACTTGATGCAATGGCGCCTTCTTTTAATCCAAAGTTTTTTACGAAGGATACTGCGATAGGCGCATCATGATAACGGTTTACCACCACCATTTTCAAAACATCGTTTTCCAGATCACTAAGGATATTTTGATTTAAAACTTTCGGTTTGGCAGATATTCTGTTGGTAATCAATTGCCCATCCAATGCTTCAATAACTGGAATTTCTTTTTGTCCGCTGAAGGGATAAATAAAATCTTCTTCCTTTTTCAAACTGCAATCGAAATGGTTTACCGATTCTCGATCTTCGACATGTTTTACCCAATTGCCAACTGTTTTGCCATTCTCAGCAAGTAATAAGCCATCGATATAGGTTTGTTTAACCTTGAACGTTTTTAAATCTTCAAGCACAATAAAATCTGCATCATCATTGGTTTGGAGTGAGCCAACATCTAATTTATAGTGAAGAATAGGATTGATGCAGGCTGCTCGGAGTATATTGAATATATTGATCCCTTTTTCTACTGCCCTTGCACAGAGCTGATTAATATGGTTTTCGACTAAACTATCAGGATGTTTATCGTCGCTGCAGAACATCATCATTTCTGGCCAATCGTTCAGTAGATCGATTAAGGCTTCGAAATTTTTTGCCGCACTTCCTTCACGGATGAGGATTTTCATGCCGCGCTGTAATTTATCCAATGCTTCTTCGGCAGTAAAACATTCGTGATCGGTAGAAATTCCGGCATTGATGTATTGTTGAACAGCATCGCCACGTAAGCCCGGGGCATGCCCATCAACAGGTTTACCCAACTGGTGCGCCGCCGCAATCTTTTTTAAAACTTCTTCATCTTTATAAAGTACACCTGGGAAATTCATCATTTCGCTGAGGTATTTTATTTCAGGACGTTCTAAAAGTGATTTTACATCATCATGGTCCAATTCAGCTCCGGCCGTCTCAAAAATGGTAGCTGGAACACAGCTTGGGGCACCAAAATTGAATTTAAAAGGCACGGTATTGCCATTTTCAATCATAAATTCTACACCTTCCATACCACAAACGTTGGCAATTTCGTGTGGATCGCTAAAACAGTTTATACAATTAACCACCTTCTTAATATTTCAATAATTTATCAATCGTTTCTGCCAATCTTGCCTTAGCTAAAAAATCTTCCTCCAATACCTTACTCATTGGAATTGCCGTATCTAAGCTTGCACAGCGCATTACAGGTGCATCGAGACAAGAGAAACAGTGCTCTCCAATCCAGGCAGATAGTTCGGCGCCAAAGCCATTGGTTAAGGTATCCTCATGCAAAATTAAAACCCTTCCTGTTGCTTTAACCGCTGCCCTTACTGCTTCTTTATCCCAGGGCTGTAGCGTGCGCAGATCAATTAATGTAGCGCCGCTTTCAGGATATTGTTTCAGGTAATCTAAAGCCCAATGTACCCCCAGCCCGTAAGTAATAATCGCAAATTTATTTCCTTCGGCAAGCCTAACTGCTTTACCAATCTCTGTAGTATAGTAGCCATCAGGAACAGGAGCGCTTAAACTTCTGTAGAGGTATTTGTGCTCGAAATAAAGCACTGGGTTTGGATCTTCAATCGCTGCCAACAGCAAACCTTTCGCATCTTCAGGGAAAGCTGGATAAACAATTTTTAAACCTGGTGTTTTGGTAAACCATGCTTCATTACTTTGTGAATGGAATGGTCCAGCCCCTGTTCCGGCACCCGTGGGCATACGCACCACTACATCGGCTTTTTCGCCCCAACGGTAATGCGTTTTGGCCAGGTTATTCACGATCTGATTAAAGCCGACGGTTACAAAATCTGCAAATTGCATTTCTACAACAGCTTTATGGCCATTTATGGATAAGCCTAAACCTGCCCCCACAATGGCCGATTCGCAAATAGGGGTATTGCGGACTCTGCTTTTGCCATATTTAGCAGTAAAACCATCTGTAATCTTAAAAGCCCCGCCATAATCGGCAATGTCTTGCCCCATTAAAACGAGATTAGAATACTTTTGCATGGCCAGGTCTAATCCATCAGTTATTGCATCTAAATATCTTTTTTCTGTAGAAATTTGACTAGGTTGGACAACATCTTGCTGGTAAGGAAAATACATATCAGCCTCTTCCTGATCGGCATTAGTAATCGGCTCATCTTCTTTAAAAGCTTCTTCAACTTCCAGCTCTATATCTCTTTTAACCTGGATTTTGATGTCGATAATTGAATCTGAGGTTAAAATACCCTGCTCAATTAAATACGCTTCGTAATTACTCAAAGGATCTTTCTTTCCCCACTCGTCCAACAATTCTTGCGGAACGTATTTCGTGCCCGATGCTTCTTCATGGCCACGCATCCTGAAAGTTAGACACTCTACCAAAACCGGTCTTGGATCTTTTCGGATTTCCATAGCCAGTTGATTGATGGTATCATAAACTTCTAAAATATTATTCCCATTTATCTGAATACCCTCTACACCATAACCAATGGCC
>NZ_JBFTRT010000042.1:0-16165 GCF_056399685.1 Pedobacter sp. 01N416 | reverse complement strand
ATTAATGTATTGTGCGTAGGCAATAGCCAGCGGTACAGCGCCAGAACCAGCAGGCGACAAAAACAGTTGCGCATGGCTAATGCGGTTTTCCTTAACCGTTTGCACCAATTGTTGCTTCACTCTTTCCTGTCCGATGATTTCTTTAAACTGCATTTGGTGCAAAATAAGAAATAGATATGAGATTCACAGCCTCGTCATTCTGAACTTGCTTCAGAATCTGTATTTTTTAGATTAAAACGACATTTTATTTTTTAGAAAAGCTGGTTCCGGTAATGCTTTTGTTCGGTTCAGCCCCTCTTTCCGCTATATCCCAAATTGAACTAATTTGGGGATGCCGCTGCAATAGGGTTTTGATTGGTTCTGAAGAAGCCTTTTTGCTAAAAAACCCATTTCCTAAAAAACCTTACCTTTGGCTTTATTTTTTTAAACGGGCTAAACGCTTTACGTCAAACACCCAACGCTTAACTATTTTTATGGCACGGATCCTCGCATTTGATTACGGAACAAAACGCATCGGTATCGCGGTAACCGATCCCTTGCAGATTATCGCGACAGGACTGGATACGGTGCATCCGAAAGATGTGATCGAATATGTTAAAAAGTATATGCTCACCGAGCAGGTGGAGGCTTTTGTATTGGGCGATCCTAAACAGATGGACGGCTCTCCGTCTGATTCGGCACAACATGTAAAGGGCTTTGCTACACTGCTAAAAAAATCATTCCCCGATATCCCAAGACATTGGGTTGATGAGCGCTTTACCTCTAAACTTGCCCATCAGGCCATTATGCAAAGTGGCCTAAAAAAAATGGACAGAAGAGATAAAGATCGGGTTGATACCATTGCCGCAACCATCATTTTACAATATTTTATGGAAAGTAACCGTTTATAACCAACAAATGAGCCTAATAAACGACGATTTACAGGATTTACTAATTGCCTATTGCGAACCTGAGAGCGAATTGCTTCAACAGATAGACCGCGAAACCAATCTTAAAGTTTTAATGCCCCGCATGTTATCTGGCCACTATCAGGGCCGGGTTTTAAGCATGCTGAGCAAAATGATTTCCCCTAAAAGAATTTTAGAAATCGGCACTTTTACCGGTTATGCTACTTTATGCCTTGCTGAAGGTTTAACCAAAGATGGCCTGTTGTATACGCTGGATATTAATGAGGAATTGGAAGATATGGTGCGCCGTAACTTTGCGCAATCTGCATTTAATGATCAGATCAACTATATCTTAGGCGATGCCACCACCACAATAGCGGGTTTAGACGAAGTTTTCGACATTGTTTTTATCGATGCCGACAAGAAAAATAATGGCACTTATTACGATATGATTTTTGATCGCGTTCGTCCAGGCGGGGTTATCATTGTGGATAATGTATTATGGAGTGGAAAAGTACTGCAGGAGAAACAGGATAAAGACACCAGAAATATTACTAGTTTTAATGATAAAATAGCTGCAGATGAACGGGTTGAGAAACTGATATTACCTGTTCGCGATGGTTTGTTTGTGATCAGGAAGAAAGCTTAACATATAGTGGTTAATCGGTTAATTGTTTTAATCGGTTAATCGTACAGTTAACCAATTAAACAATTTGTACAGTTAACCATGACTAAAAAAATCTTTACTTTTTGTCTGCTCCTTTTAACAGGGATTGTTGCAAGAGCGCAAGATACGGAAGAATATATTGCAGAGCACGTAGAATATGCACAGGGTTTAATGCACGATCATAAAATTCCAGCCAGCGTTATTTTAGCTGTTGCCATACACGAATCGGCTGCAGGAAACAGTAAAATCGCACAACACCTTAATAATCATTTTGGAGTAAAAGGCCCGAATAACAATGCCGAAATCCGTTCATCCTATCGCGATTATTTAAATGCGGATGAATCTTACAGCCATTTTGTAGAAATTATGGAAACCCTCAAGCCTTTTAATAATCTTTTCGAAAAATACGATCAATACGATTACAAAGGCTGGGCTTACGGAATCCGCCGTTGCGGTTATGCCAGCAGTAGAAGCTGGGCCAGCCAGGTAATTGGCTTAATTAAAAAATACGAACTCTACCAATATGATGAAAGGCCAGAAGGATATGAAGAGCCTGTTTATGCAGCGCCAGTTCACCACCGCAGCAAAAGCAGAAGAACAGCCAAAACTTATACCGTAAAATCTGGAGACAACCTAAGAATAATTGCAAAAAAGAAAGGCACCACCGTTAAAGCCCTGATGCAAAAAAACGGCATAAAAAAAGCGAACTTAAAACCAGGACAGAAGTTGAAGTTTTGAGTCCGGGGTCATGAACCAAAGTCGATAAAGCCATACAGTTAACCAATTCCAACAATTAACCGATTAAACAAATCATAACATCAATGCGTTCATTCAGCCATTACATCCCTGCAAGTATTACATTGGCGCAGGGAATTTTAGAATCGGGCAGTGGAAATAGCGACCTGGCTAAATACGCCAACAATCATTTTGGTATTAAATGTACATTAGACTGGAAGGGAAAAAACTACTTCCGGGACGATGATCAAAAAAACGACTGTTTTAGGGTGTATAAGGATGCGCGCGAATCTTTCAGGGATCACTCTGAGTTTTTAAAGCGCAAACGTTATAGCTTCCTTTTCCAGTTGGATAAGAACGATTACAAAAGTTGGGCGCAGGGATTAAAAACAGCCGGATATGCCACCAATCCAAAATATCCAGATTTATTGATCAATACCATCGAAAAATACCAGCTTTACCAATACGATCAACCGGAAAGCGAAAAGCAAAAGATTGCCAGGGAGGATCGTGTCTTTTCAGAAATCAATCAGAATATTCCGCAGGAAAAGGCTAAATTTACACCAGTACCCCCTCCCCCTGCTGCAGCTAAACCCATTCTTGCCGATGGTACTTATACCGTTGTTAAAGGAGATACACTCTACAATATTGCAAAACGTTTTAATTTAACGGTTGATCAGTTAAAAATGCTGAACGAAATGAGTACCGACGCCATTAAACTGGGTCTGATACTTAAGGTTAAATAATGTTAAGTACAAGCATAGCCTGCCAGATATTTGTAGTTTTGTAGCTTAATGAAATTTTTTCTTCCCTTTATACTTGCTTTCGGCTTCTCTACGTTGCTTCATGCACAGAATAAACCTGTGCAGGGAATTGTTATTGATAAAGAAACAAAGCAGCGTTTGGCCAAGGTTTATATTTATAACATCCGTACAGGTGATGGTTTATACAACAATACCAAAGGTGAGTTTAGCACCTTTGCGCTGCCTGGCGACACCTTAGTTGCAGCTTTATCGGGCTATGGAGTAGATACTATTGTTTTTAAGGGACAAACTGCCGCATACTTTCAACTCAGATCGTTGGGCATAAGACTGCGCGATGTACTTATTCAACAAAAAAGATTAAGTCCGCAGCAGCAATACGAAAAAAATGTTCAGGAATATCGTTACCAAACCATGAAAGGAAGTAGTAAAGATTTATTAAACTTAGGTAACGGCGGTGTTGGTTTAGGTATCGATGCGATCTATAATCTGTTAAGCAAGCAAGGAAGAAATGCCCGCCACCTTCAAAAAATTTTAGAAAAAGACTATCGTGAAGACCTGATCGATTATCGTTTCAGCGCCAGTCTGGTTAGTCAGGTATTAGGCATAAAAGATGCTGAGCTCATTGATTTTATGCAGCAATACCGCCCAACTTATCAGTTTGTGCTCGATGCTACTGATTATTCTTTTAACCAGTTTATCAGAAATGCCTATAAAAGCTACAGGTTAAACCCCAAAGCACTGCAATTGCCTCCATTGCCTAAAATAACCATCGATAAGCTGTGAAAGCGCCAATTATCATCGTTAAAAAACTTCCGGCAGCGGGCATGGCAATCTTTCCATTTATCCTGTTAAAATCGCCGCGGTTTAAAAGTGATCCAATCATTATTAACCACGAAAAAATCCATTTACGCCAGCAATTAGAATTGCTTATTTTCCCTTTTTATATTTTATATCTGGTTAACTACCTGCTTAATCTTATTAAATGCCGGAACCATGATTTAGCCTACCGTAACATCGTTTTTGAGCAGGAAGCCTATGAAAATGAAAATGATTTAAATTACCTAAAAAAGGGTAATTGGTACGGCTGGTTTAAAAAGATCTGAAACAATAGTTTTCACCTTCAATTCAATTGTCAATCTGACAATCATTTTGTTAAATGCTTTTTATCTCTAAAATTTTTCGTTTTCTTTGTAGGCAATGAAGAACTGTTTAGCTGCCATAATCCTGATTCTAAGTTTCTGCTCTACAAAATTATATGCACAGGAAATTGATACTATTCCGATCAATACAAAAGACCTGAATATAAAGTTAAAGCGTAGTCCTTTGCCGAGCAGACAAGGACCATTAAACTTTGAACCGGTAAAAATTAAGCCTTTGGTGGTAAACGCCAAGATTAATTATTGGAAAACAAGAACCAACATCGGTATCAATGTTAATCAGGCCCAGTTTAGTAACAACTGGAAAGGTGGGGGTACCAACTCTGTGGCTGTTGGTGGCTTGCTAAACTGGAAAGCAGAATATAATAAAAACAGCTATAGCTATATCAGTGAACTTGTTTTGCAATATGGTAAAATCAAAAATAAAGATCAGCTGCAAAAGAAAACCAACGACCGTATTTTTTGGGACAATAAAGCGTCTTTCCAACTCTCTAAAAGCTGGTTCTTTTTCGGATCGATAAGTTTTGAATCTCAGTTTGATAAAGGCTTCAGATACTTTAGGGATGGGAATGGAGATGAACAACAGGTTTTGATTTCTAAATTTATGGCACCAGGCTATTTAACCGAATCAATCGGTTTTGAGTACAAGCCTGTTAAATATTTCTCTACACGGATCGGTACAGGTACAGCCAGACAAACTTTTGTTCTCGATACCGCGGTATACGACGGTAAAAATGAGGTTTACGCAGTAGAAAAAGGGAAAAACTTTAAAAACGAACTGGCTTTTCAGATCGTGAGTGCTTTCGATAAGGATATTTTCACCAATACAAACCTAAAAGCGCGATATGCCATGTTCATTCCTTATAAAGATTTTAAGGCAAGTAAAATCGACCACAGGTTAGACATTGCTTTAACAGCAAAAATTAACCGTTTTATGAACACCAGTTTAACTGGGGTACTTTTATTTGATGATGATACAGGCACAAACAAAATACAGGCGAACCAAACTTTAGCGCTGGGTTTTGGCTTTACCTTCCCCAGATAGGTTTAGGCGCCACCAACCTTACCTATTTCCCAATACGGCATTGTTATAATCTGCCTGAAGCTTACGCCTCTTTGCTTTAGGTATTTTTTAAACTGTTGTACCGATTTGGCCCTGCCAGTTAAATAAAAAGTAGCATTTTGCCACATTTCCCAGCATAATGGATGCATATTTTCCATCCAGTTAATGGCATTTTTTGCCGGGGCATTTACATCAGAAGGCACGGTATCGATCAATAACTTAAGGTGATCAACAGAACTCAGGTTTTCTTCCTGAAGCTCCAAAACTCCAAAGTATTCAACATCTTCGTCGATCACTTTTTTTCCAAGCGATTCGTACAGGCCCAGGCTGGTTTCGTCGCCAAAAAAGAAATGCTGATTAGATTCTTCATTGTATTTTACCTTCGCGCGATCTACAATAAGTTTCAAATGGTCTCCTTTTTGGATGTTCACAGCTAAGCTATGGCCCGGTCCTTGTCTGTTTAAGTAAAAAATAACTTCGCAGGTTTCGTGCGCTTCATCAAAGCTAGATAAAGTATAATGCCTATATTCATTGGCATTAACCCTTAACAGCACTTCCATTCCAGGAATAAATTTGGCATCGAAAAAATCGCCTTTAAAGGTAACGCACTTTAAGTTGCTGCTTAACATTTTAGTTTCTACAACTTCTACCTGATATATTTTATTGCTGATCACTTTTTCCATTGTGTTGGCCAGCCATGATGGTAATTTTGGCATCGTATTCTTTTGTTTAGTAACTTTGAACAAAAGTAGTTGTCTAACAAACGCATCTTTTTATACCAAAAGGATTAAAGTTTATATCAAAAGGATTTTATGGCTTTAAACATTTATGATGGTGACGATAAATACTATATTGTTGGTAACAAGTTCGACAATAACGAATTTAATCAGGCACTGGTAACCGAGCGGAGGGATAAATACAGCTTTCCGTTTGGCGATGCAGAGATTGTGGAGATCGCTTTTTCGGGTATTTACATTGTTTACGGCGATATGCTCGTGAAAAAGAGCCGCCTGCGCATTAAATCTTTTGATGAGCCTGATATGGTTGAGCTTCATTTTTCAATTACAGGCGGCGGGATTATGGAAAATTACCTCACCAACAAACGCCTGGATATCAAAGCCAATCAGCACAATATTATTTATAGTCCTGATTTTGATGGGATGGCAGAATTTACAGTAGGTGGTCCGCATAAATTTTTCGAGGTAAATTTCGAAAGATCACGTTTTGTTGATTTAACTGGCGAAAGCAGCACTTTGCTAAAAAACTTTGCCGAAAAAATTATGAACAACCGTTCGGTAGAGCTTTCATCAGAAAACCTGCCCATCAGCTTAGCCATGCACAGTTGTATAAATGATATTATGAACTGCCAGTTTACTGGTGGATTAAAGCTCTTGTTCCTACAATCTAAATGCCTCGAACTTTTGGCATTGCAAGCTCAGGCTTTCGAATTGGCGGCTAAGAAAACAGAAAGCCCAGCCCTTAAATCATACGATAAAGACCGCATTTATTATGCACGCGAATATTTGTTAGCCAATGCCAGCCATCCCCCATGTTTAACCGAATTGGCAAAGGTTGCAGGCATAAACGAATTTAAACTGAAACATGGCTTTAAAGAAATTTTCAAAAACACCGTTTTTGGCTATTTAAGCGATTATAAATTGATGCGGGCCAAAGAACTCCTGGCCGATAGCAGCAAAAATATCAAAAATATTTCCGACGAACTGGGCTATTCTTCGGTACAGCATTTCAGTAGTGCTTTTAGTAAAAAATTCGGTGTAAGCCCTGGTAAAGCAAGGTAGTTTAGTTGGGGGTTTGGACCTTTAGTCTTCATATGTATACTTCCTAGCCTTGGGTTTAAACCCAAGGCTAGGAACACCCAACTTATCCCTTCTTCCTTTTTTTCTTCAAATCGAGATAATCAACATAATATAAAACCTTTACAGAAAGGCTGTTATTCTGAGGGGCATTTAAAATTCCGCTCAGGTTTTTATTATAACGTTGCGTATAAAAAGTATCATAAGTTTCGGCCGCATCCTTGTACGAAACAGAAAGGGTGCTACCGGGTGCAAATTGCCAGGTATAAATCAAATCAATATTAAACACATTATAGTTTCTATCCATCGCGGTTAACGTTGGCCCTTGATAATCGGTTAAATGGCCATCAGGCTGAAGCAGGTAAAATTCTTTATTTCGTCTATCACTCCAATAATGTCTTAGTACAACGGTTAGCCCCATTAAGTTGGTAAAGGTATATTTAGCATCAAATGAGTTTTCTACCGTTCTGCGGTCGTATTTAGAGAATATAGCTTTATCACCTTGTGCGGTTACCCAGTTTACATAATCGTAGTTTGGGTTAAAGTTCAGGTCTAAACCAAAAGCAATCTTATCATTTAACCTCAGGTTCTGGAAAAAGTAAAAATTATACTGTTTGCCGCCGAAAAGATGCTGTTCAAAATAGCGCACATTTCCACCAAAATTATAGGCCTTGGCGCGGTTGGGATTTATATACAAGGCAACACCAAAATTTCCTGGCGCCTGATACATTTGTCCATTTCGGGCTTCGTAAAAGTCGTTCCCTTTTCTATCTACACTTAAATCAAACTCTGCCKACCATTGATTTTTAAATTGAACCCAATACCCTGCATTCGCACCTATTTTTTGATAAGCACTCGGTATTGCCCTGCGAGAATAATTTAGATTAAGCCAGCTTTCAAATTGATTATACCATTTACTTGGCTTGTATACGTTATAACCAATACCAATCCGCTGATCTAAAAAGTTGTTATTGGTAAAGAAACCCATATCTGATGGATCAAATTTATCATCTGCATATACCTGATTGTAGCTCCAGGTAAAATTGCCGCTCTGTTTTCCAAACCTTAAGGTGTAGCTATAACCCGTGCTCGATTCTTCACCCCGTAAATAGCTCATTTTGCCCCCGCCATTTACGAAATATTTATTGCCTTTATTGTTTAAATTGAAAAGCAGCGCACTCACATTGGCATCGTAAGCAGAGCCTTGCCTAAGTACATTTGTATTGATAAACGTAGCCGAACTGTTGTTTTTTAACGACTGATCGAAAACCAGAATATTATAATTGGTGAGCGGTTGCGTTTCTACCATACGAAGGTTACCCTGAGCATCCTCTACCTCGGTTTCCATGCTATTGGTAATGGCATTAAATATCCCAATACCCAGGCCTTTTGCTGTCCGTCCTGAAATTTTTGTGGCGTTTAATACCTTGGCTTCAGTTTGATCTTTTACAATTTTATCACTGCTGCCTACCCCGCTGTAATTATAATAGGATGGAATAGAACCGATGCGCTTCGAATAAAACAGGTCACCTTTGTTAAACAATTCTGTTCCCTCGGTAAAAAACTGTCGGTTTTCATTAAATTTCACCTCAAAAGGTGTGAGGTTTAATATCCGGTTATCGGATTGCACTTGCCCAAAATCGGGCACTAAAGTCATGTCCAGCGTAAAACTATTGTTGATTCCGTATTTAACATCCATCCCCCCGTTAAACCGCGAGGTTGTGTTTTTTACCCCGGGCAAATTAACCGGATAATGGTTTACATAAGCTGAAATATATGGCGAAAAAGATAATCTTAACGGAGGTTTAACATCTTTTATTCCCGTCCACAGCCCCTCCTGATTGATAAAACCGTTTACTTTAGGGTCTACAAAATTCCAAAAGGTTTGAAGGTTTTTCCGCTGCATCCTGCGGCTAAAATTCAAACCCCAGTTCTGGACATCCCTACTAGAGAAACGCAAGGCCGAATAAGGGATCTTCATTTCGCAGGTCCAGCCTTTATCATCAATTTTAACAGCACTTTCCCACACAGCGTTCCAGCTTGCATCTTCATCACCCACCTGCGAGTATTTGGCATCAAACTGAACACCGGCAGCGGTAACGAAAAAGCCATTTCCATTCATCTTATCATAAAAGGGATCGACAATAATTGAAATGAAATCGGCATTGCCAATATTATCTCTCGAAACCAACTCGTGCGAAACACTGTCAGGGTGATCGTACATCCGGGCATAAACATAAATCGCAACGTCATCGTAAAGCACCTTCATTTCAGTGCGCCGATCGTGAGTTTCTATCTTTCCAGGGTTTGGCCTGATCTGAATAAAATCAGTAGCAATTGGAACATTATTCCAACACTCATCATCTAAAATACCGTCTATTTTGGGGCTTTGCAGCGTTCTTTTTGCTTCCAGTTGGCGCTGTTTCGAAATATCCTGGGCTTGGGAAAAAGCACAAATAAATATAAAAAAAAGGAGGATGCAGCGTTTCATTCGTTTAGGTTAGTTAGGTATAAGACCACGCCTTAAACAAAATGTTGCACCAAAGAAAAATTTAATATTCATCTTCCTAAAGTTTTGACTTTGAGTTGCTAAGATTTACAAGCAAAATTTGATACATTTGCCTTTTATTAAAAACAAGTAGCTTTTTGCCTTTCGGCATGAAGCTTTTAGCTTAAAAAAAGATGTTTGATAATTTACAGGACAAGCTAGACAGAGCATTTAAAGTACTAAAAGGACAAGGCAGTATTACGGAAATCAACGTGGCAGAAACCATGAAAGAAATTCGTAAAGCATTATTAGATGCCGATGTTAACTATAAAACAGCAAAAGCATTTACCGATGATGTGAGGCAAAAAGCTTTGGGGCAAAACGTGCTTACAGCCGTTTCTCCAGGTCAATTGCTTACCAAAATAATGAACGATGAACTTGCAGCTTTAATGGGTGGCGAAGTTACAGAGTTAGATACTAAAGCAAATCCTACCATTATCTTAATTGCTGGTTTAAACGGTGCGGGTAAAACTACCTTTGCTGGTAAACTGGCTTTGCATTTAAAAGGCAAGGGTAAAAAACCTTTATTGGTTGCAGGCGATATGTACCGCCCGGCGGCTGTAGATCAATTGGAGGTTTTAGGAACCTCGGTTGGTGTTTCAGTCTACGCTAACCGTGCCTCAAACGATCCTGTTGGCATTGCTTTAGAAGGTATTGCACACGGTAAAGAAAATGGAAATAACGTAATCATTATAGATACCGCTGGTCGTTTAGCGATCGACGAATCTTTAATGAACGAAATATCTGAAGTTAAGGCTAAAACTCAGCCGCACGAGATTTTATTCGTGGTGGATTCGATGACCGGTCAGGATGCGGTAAATACAGCCAAAGTATTTAATGACAGACTTGATTTTACGGGCGTTGTTTTAACTAAATTAGATGGCGATACCCGCGGTGGGGCAGCGCTTTCAATTAAATCGGTAGTAAACAAGCCAATTAAATTTATCGGTACCGGCGAGAAAATGGAAGCACTTGATGTTTTCTATCCAGACCGTATGGCATCGCGTATTTTGGGCATGGGTGATGTGGTGTCGCTTGTTGAACGTGCACAGATGCAGTTCGATGAGAAAGAGGCAGCAGAACTTCAGAAAAAAATCCGCAAGAATAAATTCGATTTCAACGATTTCTACAACCAGATTCAGCAGATCAAGAAAATGGGTAATATGAAAGATTTGATGGGTATGATTCCTGGAGTGGGCAAAATGATGAAGAACGTAGATATTCAGGACGATGCCTTTAAATCAATTGAAGCGATTATCAACTCAATGACTCCGTTTGAAAAAGAAAACCCAGATAGTATCCAGCAAAGCCGCCGTTTACGTATTGCAAAAGGTTCGGGCAGCAAGGTAGAAGAAGTTACTAAACTAATTAAGCAGTTTGAAGATATGCGTAAAATGATGAAGCAGTTTTCTAACCCGGCAGCCGCAGCAGCAATGATGAAAGGTATGCCTAAAATGCCATTTGGCAGATAATTTAGAAGGTTTAGAGTAGAGGGTTTAGGGCGTAAGGCCTTATTCTTCGTGAAAATACAAATCCAGGTCGCAACCCACAGCGTCATGCTGAACTTGTTTCAGCATCTTTCAAAATAATATAAATCCCGATCAGTAATGGTCGGGATTTTTGTTTTATAGGTTTTGGAAATGAGTGTTCAGCTTTCCATAGGAGGGTTTTAGCCCTGCTTTCCCTGTCCCGACATAAAGTCGGGATCGTCCAATCAGGTTTATTTAACAGCGGTTGGTGAAATCGACTCGCTAATAGATACTAAAACTTGATCTTTTTTAAATAATCTGTATATTAGAATCAATATTCATCCCGAATAATTTACATCCGAATTTATTTTAATTAAAATCAATGCTTGTAAAAACATACGGGAGTGCTGTTTATGGCGTAAATGCACTAACCATAACAATCGAAGTGAATATTAGCGCAGGTACAAAATACTATATGGTAGGCCTGCCAGATAATGCGGTAAAAGAAAGTCTTCAACGTGTGGCCAGCGCCATTAATATTTCGGGGTTCCGTATGCCGAAGCAGAAAATTGTAGTCAATTTAGCGCCTGCAGATATTAAAAAAGAAGGCTCATCCTATGACCTCCCAATAGCCATCGGCATTTTAGCAGCATCTGGACAGATTCCTTGTGATGAATTGGACGACTATTTCATTATGGGCGAACTCTCTTTAGACGGGACCATTCAACCCATTAAAGGCGCCTTACCAATCGCTATCCAAGCACAACAAGATGGTTTTAAAGGTTTCATCTTACCGAAACAAAATGTTCGCGAGGCTGGCATTGTAAACGATTTAATTGCCTATGGTGTAGAAAACCTGGCTCAGGTAATCGCTTTCTTTAATAAGAGTGAAAAACTGGAACAGGTTAAAATCAATACGAAAGAAGAATTCTTAAAAAACATCAATAATTACGAGCACGATTTTGCCGATGTTAAAGGCCAGGAGAATATTAAAAGAGCATTGGAAATTGCTGCAGCAGGTGGTCACAATGTTATTTTAATCGGTCCGCCAGGGGCAGGCAAAACCATGTTAGCCAAACGTCTGCCAACTATCTTACCCCCATTAAATTTAAATGAAGCTTTAGAAACCACAAAAATCCACTCCGTTGCCGGAAAACTTTCTGCTGCCGATGCTTTAATGACCATCCGTCCGTACCGCTCCCCACACCATACCATTAGCGATGTTGCTTTGGTGGGCGGGGGAATAAACCCACAGCCCGGAGAAATATCGCTGGCCCATAACGGCGTTTTGTTTTTAGATGAGCTACCCGAATTTAAGCGTACCGTTTTAGAGGTAATGCGCCAACCTTTAGAAGACCGTAAAGTGGCCATAGCAAGGGCAAGATTTTCGGTAGAGTATCCGGCTAGCTTTATGCTGGTGGCCTCAATGAATCCCTGCCCATGCGGTTTTTACAACCATCCGGAGAAAGATTGTGTTTGCGCACCAGGAGTGGTTCAAAAGTACCTGAGTAAAATATCTGGACCACTTCTAGACAGGATTGATCTTCATGTAGAAGTAACGCCGGTTAATTTTACAGAATTAGCCTCCACAGCCAACACAGAACGAAGCAACCACATTAGGGAACGTGTAATTAAAGCCCGGGAAGTTCAGGACAAACGTTTTCTTGATAAAGAAGAATTGCACTGCAACGCCCAAATGAGCCCGAAAATGGTGCGTAAAGTGTGTCAGATCAGCGAAGCAGGTACTACTTTATTAAAAACCGCAATGGAAAGGCTAGGCTTATCAGCCCGTGCTTACGATAGGATTTTAAAAGTGGCCCGAACCATTGCCGATTTAGCCGGAAGTGAAAATGTAGAGCTCGAGCATTTAGCAGAATCCATCAATTATAGGAGTTTAGATAGGGATGGTTGGGCAGGGTAAAAAAGATTTGCAGAAAATCAATTTTTAAATACATGGGATAATCCGTTTTGCCTTTAACTATCTTTAAGAGATAAATAATTATTACCGTCTAATCCATGAAGACTAAAAAAATCATAAAGTTGTTAATCTATGCCTCCTTATTGGGCATTATTGTAGTGTTGGGCATAAATTTATTGGTAAAATCTCAAACTGATCCGGTAATTTTTTCAAAAGAAAAAGACACACCAGGAACCAAAGTGGCCATTATTTTCGGAGCAGGCATTAACAATAATAAACCTAGCAAATACTTAAAAGATAGGCTCGATGCTGGTATCGAACTTTATAAAAACCATAAAATTGATAARATTCTGTTATCTGGCGACAACGGTAGCGATGAGCATGACGAGTTAACGGTGATGAAACTTTACTGTTATCAGCACGGTGTTGATACCAATAAGATCTATCTTGATTATGCTGGATTTGATAGCTACTCTACCTTATATAGATCTAAATATATCTTCAAGGTTGATACGGCCATTCTGGTTTCACAAAAATATCATTTAAACCGGTGTATCAATATTGGAAATAAATTGGGCGTCAAATCATATGGCTTTGCTGCCGATCAAGGAACGTATCAGGGTTACAAATATGCTTCTTTTAGAGAATATTTTGCCGTTGTAAAATCTACAATTGATATTTTAATTGGTAGAAAACCACACTTTTTAGGCAAAACGGTAGACATTAACGGACCTTCAAATTATACTAAAGAATAACGTGAAATATATTGCTCTTTGATTTCTTTGAGCGGTAAAAATTTCTTTTTTCTTCAAATATCGGTCTATATCAATTTCAATAAATAAGCGATGTTCTTCTAAACTGAACAGTTTTATTTATTTGTGAGCGCAAGCAGCTGTAAAAAATCTATTATGGGCAGCAGGAGTGAAGAACGCCACCAATTGCAATTATAAAAACCTATTAAACAGCGTTTTAAATATACATTTTTATGTTGTTTTTATTCTGTATCTCACTATTTTTTGAGCATTAATGACTCGTTTGGCATAGTCATTGTCATAGCTCTGTTACATTTATTACCTATTTAAAATTAAAAAAGTGAAAGAGATGAAAAAGACAGTTCAAATTTTCAGCATGCTTTTAATAGCATTAACCGTAATGGTATCGTGTAAAAAAGATACCGATCCAGCAGATCGAGACTTCTTTGTGGGTACTTACAAAGGAACCGTTTCCTATCGTAGTGGTGAGACTACCATCAACAGTACCGATGGTAAAGTAACAGTAAGCAAAATTGGTGAAACGTATAATTTTTACTTTGGTAACGGGATTCCTGATATTACAGGAGTAAAGTTTGAAAAAACGGGCGACAACAGTTATGTAAGTATTGGATCGGGTTTAACCGGTATCAGTATTGATGCCAGTACCCTTAAAATTTTGGTTTCGAAAGATGGGCAAACCTGGACAGCAAATTGCACGAGGTAAACCATTTAAAAAGACAGAAGGCCCGATCAATAAAAAATCGGGCCTTATTTTTTCTCCTTACCTCATTCCAAAAGCAAAAAATGAGTTTCATGCTTAATTTAGTTAAATTTATAGCATGAGTTTTGAATTAAAAACACACCTCGAAGAAATCATTTCCCTTACCGATCAGGAGTTTGAGCATATAGCAGCACATTTCAAACCTAAAACGCTTAAAAAACACCAGTACCTCATCCAGGAAGACGAATTTGTTAATCACATTTATTTTGTAGTTAAAGGTTTACTAAAGGCTACATTTACAGATGCCAATGGTAAAGCGTATATTATTCAGTTTGCAATGGAAAACTGGTGGCTTTCCGATTTTAGGGCTTTTTATGGGCATGTTAAATCGATTACGAACATCAGTTGCTTAGAAAACTCCGAACTACTCTCTATCAGCAAAGATAGTTTAGATCAGCTATGCAACGAAAGCCATAAAATGGAGCATTTTTTCAGGATAAAAAACAGTTTAGGCTATGTAGCGCTACAGCAAAGGGTTTTATCACTTTTGACCACAAGCCCGAAAGAGCGTTTTGAACAAGTCGCTCAACAGTATCCGCAATTGATGCAACGGGTTTCTAAAACAATAATCGCAGCATACCTGGGCATTTCTAGAGAAACCTTAAGCAGGCTTTCCGCAAAAGTGTGATTTTGCGCACATTAAATTTGTGATTGAAGTCCTTTGCTGCCCTATTCAAGAGCACTAATTTTGTGATACACTTAGCAAAAAAATATGAATAAGAAAGTTTTATTCGTGCTTACAAGCCACGACGAATTAGGAAATACAGGTTTAAAAACAGGTTTTTGGTCAGAAGAATTGGCAGCGCCATATTATGCCTTAGCCGACAAAGGCATTGATATTGTATTGGCCTCACCAAAAGGTGGTCAACCACCAATTGACCCTAAAAGTGAAGATCCTTCTTTTCAAACCGAAACGACGAAAAGAATGGACAAAGACGCTGTTCTATTGGCCAAATTAAAAAATACCATTCCACTGGCCGATATAGTGATGGATGATTATGATGCAGTTTTTTATCCTGGTGGTCACGGACCACTTTGGGATTTAGCAGAAAGCGCAACTTCACAACAACTCATTACCGAATTCTATAACGCCAACAAGCCTGTTGCTTTTGTATGTCATGCTCCGGGAGTGCTTAAGGATGTAAAGATAAATGGTGAATACCTGGTGAACGGCAAAAATGTAACCGGGTTTACCAATACCGAAGAAGAAGCTGTACAATTAACAAACGTAGTGCCTTTCTTAGTAGAGGATATGTTGATAAAAAATGGTGGACATTACAGCAAGATAGCTGATTGGAATCCCTATGCCTTAGTTGATGGCTTATTGATTACCGGACAAAACCCTGCCTCATCAGAAAAAGTTGCAGAAGAATTATTAAAGCTCCTTGCCTAAATTTAAAATCCTCAACACAGGCTGGTTTAACCAAACCTTGTTGAGGATTACTTATTATAACTCGTCTTCTTCCTCGTCTTCAGGTTCAGGCACATATTTTTCAATGGCCTGGCCAATAGCATTCACTTCCTCGTCTTCTTCAAAAATTGGAAGTTCGGTTTTATAATCCATTTTTAACCAGATAGATGAAGTATCCTTCTGAATCTGAATATATTCT